>JAKISF010000009.1 GCA_021648725.1 Bacteroidales bacterium
AAATGGGCATTTTCAAATTTAACTTCATTAAACAGAATGCACCTTATGAATTATATAAATATTTATAAATTTTTGGAAAATCCTGAAAAATCCTGGCAAGAATTGAATGAAAGACAAAAAAACAAGTGTAAAAACTCACTTTTCCCGACATAAGGGGGTTATTTTTAAAAATAAAAAAACTATATTTGATTTTCAGACACTTAAATTAACTTTTTATTTAAATCTGATTTTTATCGGACAACAATGATTAAATAAATAAAATATTAGTTTAGCAATTTGCCCAACTTAACACAAGGCTCCTGCCTCGTATATAATATCGACACACTTATTTTATATTTATACTGTGATATACTGTATATTTGTAAGTTCTTAAAAAAAATCAAATAGCAAATCCATAACAAGCTGTTGCATAAATTTCTGGCTTATAAAACTCAATTTGCCAGACGGTGTCTGGCAAATTTCATAATACTATTAATCAAAGAATTACAATTCGTCCGTCACTAACGGACCAAATTCACATTTTATATAACTGGTTATTTTTTGTCATAATTATTTCCTTTTTATGTGATAATATCTGGTAAAATCTACATAAAAGCTGTTTGTTATAATAAAGTCATACCTTATAAATAAATTTGTTTTATTATCCGGTTTAAAATAAATCACAGATAATTATTAATTTTACGGCAAAATCAAATTACTACAATGCACAAAAAAATAATACAATCCGGAGAAGGCATAAAAACAGAATTTAAAGAAGCAAAGGATAAATTACCAAAATCTTTGTTTGAAACCGTATGTGCATTTTTAAATACCGAGGGCGGTAAAATATTTCTTGGTGTAAATGATAACGGAAAAATAACCGGTATTGATGAGAATTTCAAAACCAAACTAAAAACAGATATTGCAAACATGTCTAACAACCGGCAAAAGTTAGAACCTGTTTTCATGCTCTATACAAATGAAATTGAAATTGAAGGAAAAACTGTTCTTGTAATTGATGTTCCTGAAAGTTCACAAGTTCACAAAACATCCGGTGAAATATATGCAAGAAATGAAGACGGTGATTATAAAATTTCACAACCGGAAAAAATTGCAGCTATTGTAAATCGTAAGTTAAGCTATTATACAGAGCAAAGAGTTTATCCACAAATTACATCGGATGATTTAAAGCCTGAATTATTTGAACGTACAAAACGACTAATTGCAATTAATTATCCGGAACATCCTTGGTTAGAACTTTCATTTGAAACTTTTTTACAACGTGCAGGTTTCAAAAGAAAAACAGATAACGGAACAGAAGCCTATACGCTTGCAGCAGTTCTGATGTTCGGTACAGATATAGCCATTCAAACAGTAGCTCCGGCATATAAAATTGATGCAATGGTCAGAAAGTTCAATTTAGACCGTTACGATGACCGGTTAACAATCCGCACAAACCTTATTGATGCCTATGATTTACTTATGGATTTCATGGCAAAACACTTAAATGAACCGTTCTATTTGGAGGGAACAACACGAATAAGTTTAAGAGATGCAATTTTCAGAGAATTAGTTTCCAACATAATTGCTCACAGAGAATATCTTGACGGTCGTCCGGCTACAATTGTAATTTATAAAGACAAAGTTATTTTCTCAAATCCGAATATCACAAGAAATAAGGGAATAATAGACCCAAAAGAATTTACACCCTTTTCAAAGAACCCGACCATCAGCAAGCTGATGCTTCAAATGGGACGAGTTGAAGAAGTCGGTTCCGGTATGCGAAATGTCTTTAAATATTTGCCTCACTATTCTAAATCCGGCAAAGCCGAATTTAGAGAAGATGATATTTTTACGACAACTATTTTAATATCCGAACCAGAAGGGTTGGGTGATAGGTTGGGTGATAGGTTGGGTGATAGGTTGGGTGATAGGTTGGGTGATACTCAAATAAAAATATTAGAGGAAATAAATAAAGATAATCAAATCTCTATTCCGGGTTTGAGTAAAAAAATCGGGGTTAGTACTACAACCATTGAAAAACACCTCTCAAAACTAAAAGAAATGAAAATAATTTCGAGAGAAGGTTCAGCAGTTTCAGGGCATTGGGAGATATTGGTTGATTTATAAAAAGGCATTTATTTGCTTTTGTTCTGTGATACATTTGTGATACAAAAATATTTAAAAATTAGCGTTAACTCTAATATAGTCAGCTTAGTATGCTTTGTGGAGTATGGTCTTGTATCGCCCACAAAAAAGGCAGTCAATTTTGGCTGTCTTTTTTATTTATAACTATTCCTGTTTCTTATACCTTGTTTTTCTGGGTCAAGCAAAATATACGTAGAGTAAGCTTTTTAGGCATAAATTTTAGACAATCTAATATAAGAAAAAAGGCATTCTTTTTATTTTATATACTTCTGACATATTTTGTTTGCTCTTTTATTGATAAATGCTATTGCATTTAAGTTGTTTATTAGCAAAGCAGCGAAGACACTACTCTGAACTGCTTTGTTTTTATTGTTTTACTACGCTGAACCGGTTTCAACCCTCAATTTTTTCCTTAATAAACTTCTCAATTTTAAAATACATATCTTTATTATTTGCAAAAATCGTTATTTCTAACAAATAAGTATTATTTGTTTCAGAAACAGGTTTAATTTCAGGAGTTTGCTTTATTGATACCCAAGGTAATAAAATAATTGTTTGCTCAATTGACTTTATAAGTTCATCAAGTTTCTTTTTTTTGGAAGTTGTAATTTCAAACGAGTGAGCCGATATTGAACGGGAACGTTTTTCTTTTACTAAACTTTTGTTAAGTATTTCTGAATAAGGAATTTTTGCAATGCTTTTATTTTGAAGTTCCAACTCTAATGTTCTGTAATTAAATTTTGATATTATACCGGAAAAATTCGAAGTTGTTATAAAATCTCCCGTTGAAATTGAAGAATCACTTTTCAAAATTATACCTGCAACAAAATCGCTTAAAAAAATTCTTACGGATAATATTGAAATAACCAACATTATTACAAATAAAGCAATTGCAAAATATTGATTATAAATTAAAAATTCTCGAAATACCCAAACGGAAAAGATAATCCAGACAATAAACTCAAGTACGGGTAAGTTTCTTTTAATAAAAGTTGCATTTTTTTTATTTTTTATGAGTATCGGATTCAAAAAAAACAATACTCTGAAGAATGCAAATAAAAGAAATGCAAAAAAAAGGAATTTATAGATTATAAGACTCGAAAATGTCATTCCCTTATTTTTTAATTAGTTTCAAAAATAACATAAAATATCAGGAATTAAAAATTTCCCATGCTTTTTCAGCTTGATATTTAAGCATTTCGTAACCGTTAACAATTGTTGCTCCCTTTTTTTCTCCTTCTTTTAAAAATAGTGTTTTCGTAGGATTATAAATTAAGTCAAACAGGAGATGTTTGTTTGTAATAAATTGATACGGGATATCAGGTTTTTTATTAATATCGGGGAATAGCCCCAAAGGAGTTGCATTAACAATAAGTAAGTTATTTTTTACAACTTCCGAATTCAATTCAGAATAGAGCAGGGTTTTATTATTCTTTTTGTTATTTTTAGATGTTACAAATTTAAAATTAATCTTTAATATTTCCAGAGCAGATGCAACAGCTTTTGCTGCACCTCCCGTTCCGAGTATTAAAGCATTGTTTACATCTTCGGGAATATGTTCTTTTAAAGAGGTCATAAATCCGAATACATCAGTATTATAGCCTATTAATTTTTGCTTACTGTTTTTATTGATTATTTTAATTACATTAACAGCCCCTATTTTACGAGCTGTTTCATCAAGTTCGTCTAAATACGGTATTATTTGTTCTTTATACGGCGAAGTAACATTAATACCTGCAATACCGTTAACTGTTTTCAATATATCGGAAAATAATTTAACGGATAAAATAGGTAAGTTTAAATAACTTACGTCTTTTATATTCTCATCTTTAAACTTATTGGTAAAATACGTTTTAGAAAAAGAATGAGTTAAAGGATATCCTATTAAACCGTAAACTTTCATAATTAAGATTCTTTTTTTGCTGCTATTCGTTCAACAATCCACAATGATAAAATGCCCGTTAAGAAAAATGCAACTGCCAATAAAACTTCTGCACTTAATGTTTCAGGAATAAAACGCTGATATCCGCTTATTATTTTTTCACCTTCTTTATTTAAAACATCAAAACCGTTTGCATCAATTAAGTATTCTTGATTTTTCCAAGGCCAAAGAATAATTAATGAACCGAAAATAAAACCGGTTAATGATGCAATTGTTTGGTTTTTAAACTTCTTATAAACCCATGACAAAATATTTGAAAAAGCAGGCAGTCCAATCACAACGCCAATTACAACAGGCAATAGCACATTAAAATCCAGCACGTTAACCGAACGCAAAATCAAAGTATAATTTCCCATTAATATAAGAACAAACGAGCCTGACAGCCCCGGAAGAATCATGCTGATAATTGCAATTACACCGCAAATTATTAAAAACCAAAATGAATCGTTTTCTGTTGCCGGGTTTAAAAATGAAATCCAAACTGCGATAAGCGTTCCTACGATGAATGACAAAATTACAGGCAGAGAATAGTTTTCAACAGTTCTTCCTACAAAATAAACAGATGCGAAAATTAAACCGAAAAAATATGCCCAAACATATACTTGGTAATTATCAAAAAGAAATTCAAGTAATCTTGCTAAAGTTAAAATACTGACAGCAACCCCTAAAAATATGAAAATAAGAAATTTTAAGTCAGTATGTTTTGCAAAATCTTTAAATTTAAGTTTGTATAAAAGTTTAAGAGCTTTTATGTTAAACGATTTCAGAGCATCAATTAAACGTTCAAAAATTCCGGTAATTAATGCTATTGTACCGCCCGAAACACCGGGAATAACATTTGCCGCACCTATTCCGAAACCTTTTACAAACCATGATATTATTTCTTTCATCTGTTTCTTTCTGAGTTATAAAGCATACAAAATTATAAAAATATATTTAATCAAGTTGTAATATGCTATTATTTGCTTTTAACAGCTGCAGGGCTTTGTAAGCCCTGAAAAGATTCTATTCCGACAGGATTTCGTCAGGATATCTAATTTCTGTTAAAAATAAACCGTGAGCAGGAACTGAAACTCCTGCATTTGACCTGTTTTTACTTTCTATAACTTTTCTGAAATCATTTAAATTTATTTTTCCTTTTCCTATTTCCAGCAATGTACCGGTTATTGCTCTTACCATATTTCGCAAGAATCTGTCGGCTTCAATCGTAAAAATCATCTGCTCACCTCTTTGCTTCCAATTTGCTTTAATTATTTTGCAAATATTTGTTTTTGTATCTGTATGTAATTTGCTGAAACTTGTAAAATCCTCATATTCAAACAAAAGCATTGCTGCTTTATTCATTTTTTCAAAATTAAGACGGGAATTTATATAATATGATACATCTTTAAGAAACGGATTTTTGGTTTTATGAATTCTGTATTCATAAGTTCTTGATATTGCCGAAAACCTGCTGTGAACATCATCTTTTACTTTATAAATATCATAAATTGCAATATCTTGATTCAGGAAACTGTTTGCTTTATAAAGTAATTTCGGAATATCGGGAATTTGTTCATTTACATCGATGTGAGCAATGTAATTAATTGCATGAACACCTGTATCTGTTCTTCCTGCACCTGTTATTTTAATATTTGAATTAAGCAAAAGTGAAAAAACTTTTTCAAGTTCTTCCTGTACAGTTATTGCATTAGGTTGAAATTGCCAACCGTGATAATTTGTTCCTTTGTATGAAAGTTCAATGAAATATCTCACTGTTCAGTTAAAAGTGTAAAGGTCAAAATAAAAATTACCAACCTGTTCTTAATAAATTTCTTGCTCCTTTAATTCCGCATTTTTGATAATAATTATAAGCATTTGCAGCTCTGGTTCTTATTTGTTCATCAGTTTCGTTAAGTACCCATCCGTCTAATGCCCATTCTAAAGTATATGCTTCGGCTGACATTAATCCTGTTGACCAAATTAAGGGATTTGCTCCTGCATCTTCAATATACGGTTCAAAATAATCTTTACTGTAACAGCCGATTATAATAACATCTCTTATTTTGTCGCCTTTTTTCTTTAAATTCGGGTTAATTTGCACATCCATTAATCCGTTATGCCCCACATAGGCACATAAACCAGAAGCTCCTCCGAAGTTGTATGTAATTGAATCAATTTTTACGCTTGTTTGAAAATAACCTGACGAAGCATATAAAAAATCCAAAACTGTTTGTTTTATTTCTGCTCCGTCATAAGCATCGGCAAGAAGATAAGTATTTGTTCTTACATGCTTAAATACAACACGTTCCAAAATTTTCTCTTTCGGGTTTTTAATTGTTTTAATCAGTTTCCAATCTTTGCTTTTTACGTTGAAGTAATTTTTAACGCCGTAACCCGCTCCCCAATATAAGTTATGATAAGGATCTTGTCCGTTGCCTATTCTTACAGGAACAGGAACAATTCCTTGGTTTTCATTATCGCATAAGGCAACAAAAACATGAATTGTTTTTATCTCTTGTGAAAAAACAGATTTTAAGAAAAATATGAATATTAAAACAAGTCTTATTTTCATTATTGTATTTCATCTTATTATTAAAATATCTGCCGACATTACAACAGATTAGTAAGACTTAACAATCTCATAAGTATCTTCAGCAATTACAAGTTCCTCATCGGTAGGTATAATGAGAATTTTTGCTTTTGAAGTATCTTTTGAAATAATTGTTTCTTGACCTCTTATGTTATTCTTTTCAATATCTAAATCTAAACCTAAGAAATCCAGCCCCTTACAAATGTCAGCTCGAATATTTATTGCATTCTCCCCTATTCCGCCGGTAAATATCA
Source organism: Bacteroidales bacterium (assembly GCA_021648725.1). Taxonomy (NCBI): domain Bacteria; kingdom Pseudomonadati; phylum Bacteroidota; class Bacteroidia; order Bacteroidales; species Bacteroidales bacterium. Next base: position 6,896 of record JAKISF010000009.1, read on the forward strand.
GAGCATCAACACCTCCCATTGCAGCAACATAGGAACCTATATATTTTTTTACTCTGTAAGCATACATTTCTAATCCCAGTTTTGCTCTTTCGTTCCCTTCTTCGGCTTTCTCTTCTATTTCTCTCATATCGGAAGAAACACCTGTTACACCTAACATTCCGCTGAATTTGTTTATTAAAACCGCAGATGTTTCTAAACCGATTTCTTCCTTTCGCATAATATATGTGAAAGCTCCTATATCTAAATCGCCGGAACGAGTTCCCATAATTAATCCTTCTACGGGAGTAAATCCCATTGATGTATCTGCAGACTTACCGTTTTTAATTGCGGCAACAGAAGCACCGTTACCCAAATGACACGAAATTATTCTTTTATCTTTCGATTTATAACCCAATATTTCACATACTCTGCCGTAAACATATCTGTGGCTTGTTCCGTGAAAACCGTATCGACGAATTTTGTATTTTTTATAGAGAGCGTACGGAATTCCGTACATATATACTTCGGGTTTCATAGATTGGTGAAATGCAGTATCGAAAACAGCAACTTGCGGAACATCAGGTAATAATGCTTGAAGTGCATATATTCCTTTTAAATTAGCAGGGTTATGCAAAGGGGCTAATTCAACATTTTTTTCAAGAACTTCAATAACTTCTTTACTGATAAAAACGCTTCCGCTGAAGTCTTCTCCTCCGTGCACAACTCGGTGTCCAATTGCTTCAATTTCGTTCAAATCTTTAAGTGCTCCGTGTTTTTCGCTGCTTAAAATTCCTAAAATATATTCAACTCCTATTTTGTGGTCTAAGACATCTCCCGTAAACTTAACCTCTTCTCCATCAGGCTTTTCTAACAACAAAAAAGAACCTTTCATTCCTACTTTTTCAACTGTTCCTTTTGACAATACGGTTTTACCGGACATTTTAAATAATTCAAATTTTATTGATGAGCTTCCGCAATTTAAAACTAATACTTTCATTTTATTTCATTATTTAAAATATATTCGAACAATTAACTTCTTTATATTGGTCTTTTAATTTATACCCTAATTCGTCATATTTATAGAAACCTTCGCAAGTCTTTCTTCCATAGCGTTTTGCTCTTACAAGTTTTTTAATAATCGGGGACGGTTTATATTTTCTGTCACCAAATTCGTTATACAAATTATCCATCCACCTTACAACTCTTTCCAAGCCTATTTTATCAGCCATTTCAAACGGGCCGAGTGACATTCCGAGACCTTTTTTCATTACGAAGTCAATGTCTTCTTTTGAGCCGACTCCTTCCATTAACAAATCACACGCTTCCGCAATAATGCTTACTCCTAACCTTACGCTGATTAAACCGGGAGATTCTTCAACATGCACCGGAGTTTTATTTATAAGTTTTGCAAATTTCTGAATATTAATACTTACTTCTTCAGAGGAATAAAGCCCCATAACTACTTCAACTATTTGAGCATCAGGAGATGTTGTTGAGAAATGAAGACTTACACAGCGGTCTTTATATTTTAGTTCTGATGCTAATTCCGTAATTACGGAAGATGTTGAATTTGTTGCAATAATAGTATTTCTCTCAACATGCTCTTCAATTTGCTTAAATATTGCTTGCCTTATATCTTTACTGAATTCCCGGGTTTTGGAAAGAATTGATTCTATAACGATATCACAGCCTTTCAGGTCTTTATAATCTAATGAACCTTTAATTCGAGATAAAATCAGTTTTTCATCATTCTTGGTTAAGCCCCAATGATTAATTTTTTCATCCAACCGTTCTTGCATTTCACTAAATGCCTCATCAATTAGTTCTTGCGTTAACTCAAGAAATACAACTTCTATTCCTCTGCTTGCAATCATCAGTGTTATACTTTGACCGGTTGACCCGCATCCTACAATTCCTACTTTTGAGAATTTCATTCGAGGAGTTGTACTTTCGCTTAAACGGTATTGTTCTATTGATTCTGTTAATATTTCAGACATAATTAATCTGTTTTAATAGTTAGTTTTATTTATCTGCTGCCTGATTAGATGTTATTGCAATAAGATTAACAATATCACTGACTGAACAACCTCTTGATAAATCGTTAATAGGTGCAGCCATTCCTTGCAAAATAGGTCCTATTGCTTCTGCTCCGGCTAATCTTTGCACTAATTTATAAGATATATTTCCTGATTGAAGGTCAGGAAATACAAGAACATTTGCTTTTCCTGCAATTTTACTGTTCGGTGCTTTTTTCTTTCCTATTGCTTCAACAATTGCGGCATCTGCTTGCATTTCTCCGTCAATTTGCATATCGGGAGCCATTTTTTTTGCAATTTCGGTTGCTTGAATAACTTTATCGACTAATTCATGTTTTGCACTTCCTTTTGTAGAGAAGCTGAGCATTGCAATTTTGGGTTCTATACCTGCAATTGCTCGGGCGGTTTTACCGGTAGAAACTGCAATTTGTGCAAGTTCTTCAGCTGTCGGATCAGGATGAACGGCACAATCAGCAAACAGCATTAAACCGTCATTCCCGAACTGTTTATCATCAACAAACATTAAAAAAGTTCCGGAAACGACACTTATACCGGGTGCTGTTTTCACAAATTGGAATGCAGGTCTTAATACATTTCCTGTTGCATTTGCCGCTCCTGCAACTTCACCGTCTGCATCTCCTGCTTTTATCATTAAAACTGCTAAATATAAAGGGTTCTTAAGAAGTTCTAATGCATCTTCTTTGGTAAGTCCTTTGTGTTTTCTTAATTCGACCATTAAATCTGCATATTCATTAATTTTTGAGTATGTATCATAATCAACAATTTGAATATTGCTTACATTTTTCAATCCGAATTCTTCTGCATCTTTAAGAATTTTATTTTTATTTCCTATTAAAATAACTTCTGCTAAGTTTTCTTTAAATGCAATGTCGGCAGCCTTTAATGTTCTTTCGTCAAAACTTTCGGGTAATACTATTCTTTTATTAAGTTTTTTTGCTTTTTGCTTTATTTCATTTATTAAATCCATATCGTATTTTTTTACAAAATTAAGTATTATTATGATTTAAACTTATTAATTTATAATGAATATTGTCATTTAATGATATGTTTGACAACAATTACGCTTACAATATTTTTAAATAAAATAAGTATGAAGTTAATGTTTTTTTCTAATTTTGCAGAAAATATAATACTATGATTCAAAGAATTCAAACTTTATGGTTTTTATTTGCTGTTGCAACTGCCGTATTAATGTTCTTTTTTCCTGTAATTGAATTATCGACTGACAGCAGCATTCGTATTTATCAATATGATTCAATAAGTATTGCGGGTTTTGATAATATTATTCAAAGCGGGTATATTGTTGCCGGATTAACCGGAGTTATTGCTTTTTTGAGTTTTTTCGGTATTTTTCTGTATAAAAACAGAAATTTACAAATGAGAATATGCACATTTATAAGTTTATTGGTTCTTTTTCTTGTTGCTTTAATTTCTTATTTTTCATTAACAAAAGGCGGAAACACGATTGCAACAATCGGATTATCGGCAATTTTACCGATAATAATTTTCATTTTTATATTAATGGCAAGAAGAGGAATTCGCAGAGATGAGTTGTTGGTTAAAGCAGCTGACAGGTTAAGATAAAAAACCGAAGTTAAAACTTCTGCTTTCTATCCTAAAAATGTTTTTAAATGTTTGCTTCTTGAGGTTTTTCTTAATTTTCTTAAAGCTCTTTCTTTAAGTTGCCTTACACGTTCTCTAGTTAATCCTAATTTCTCGCCTATTTCTCTTAATGACAGTTCTTCGTCATTAACACCGAAAAAATGTTTAATAATGATTGCTTCTCTTTCCGGTAATGTCGATAAGGCTCTGTCAATTTCTTTAAGCAACGACTCTCTCAGAAGCCTGTTATCTGAAGGGTCAATTCCTTCGTTTTCCATAATATCAACTAAGCTGTTGCTGTCGGAATCTGTTGTTAACGGAGCATCCATTGACATATGTTTTCCCGCAGCTTTCATTATTTGAGAAATCTTTTTTTGGCTGATTTCTAATTCTTCTGATATTTCTCTTGCGGTCGGTTCTCGATGAAATTCTTGTTGAAACTTCGCAAAATAGCGATAAATTTTATTTACTGCTCCTACTTGATTTAGGGGTAATCTTACAATTCGTGATTGCTCGGCTAAAGCTTGTAGAATAGATTGTCGAATCCACCAAACTGCATAAGAAATAAATTTAAAACCTCTTGTTTCATCAAATTTCTTTGCTGCTTTCATCAATCCTAAATTTCCTTCATTAATTAAATCCGGCAAACTTAATCCTTGATGTTGATATTGTTTTGCAACAGATACAACAAACCTCAAATTAGCTTCTGTTAACTTCTCCAATGCTTCTTGGTCTCCTCTTCTTATTCTTTGGGCAAGTTCAACTTCTTCCTCTACCGAAATTAAATTGACTTTGCCTATATCTTGAAGATATTTATCTAATGATTCACTCTCTCTGTTCGTTATTGATTTTGTAATTTTTAATTGCCTCATATATTTTCTTTCAATTTTATTCTTTATCCTTTAAATATACGAATTTTTATTATAAATGTTGCAAAACGTTATAGTAATTATCAATTCATTCATTTTTTTAAATACGACTGTTTTACTGTTTACAATTAGAAGATGTACACAAAATAACCACTATCTATCATACTATTAGATAATTACGCACAGGTATATTTAAATTAAATCATTTTTAATTACAAAAAAAACCGAGTAAAAAACTCGGTATTTTTTATTTCATTTTCTAAATTTACCCCCAACTCTCAATATGAATTTCCCCGGGGGATTTTCTTTTATGTTCTTTAAAACCGTCAGCTTCCAGATGCTTAAACATACTTTCTACCATTTTAGGATTTCCGCATAAGAAAATATGAGTATTCTCGGGTAAAGGCTTCTCCCCGAAAGCTTTTTCTATAACACCGTCAGCCCACATATCTTGAACAAATCTGGTATCTCCTCTCCACGGTGCAACTTCATTTTCAGCATCAATAATTGTAGGAATATATTTAAATCTGTCAGATAAACTCTCTAACAACATCAGTTCTGAGCTGTAACCTAAGTCCCAAGAATTTGCGGCACCATGAATAACCGCAATTTTACGTTTATTATTACTCATTATATTTGAACGCAGCATGCTTATATAAGGTGCGACTCCGGTTCCGGTTGCAACTAAAACAATATTGTTATCTTCAGGGACTTGCTCTAATGTGAACATACCGACCATTCTTTGTCCGAGTTCAATACTGTCACCTACTTTTAAGTTAAAAAGACGCGGTGTTAAAGCCCCTGAGCGCACTAAGGATATATAAAACTCGATAAATTCCTTCGATTTTGAGGAGGAAGCAATCGAATAAACTCTTTTAATCATTTTTCCTTCTTCATACTCTTCGTAATCAGGAGTTGCTTCCGCTACTCTCTCTGCAGAAGCCGGTAATGATAAAGCTACAAATTGTCCTGAAATAAAATCGGGCAGTTCCCAACCTACAGGTGAAATTCTAAAAATTTTCATTGAAGGTGAAACTTGAACTATCTGAGATACTATTGCATTAAATTTATTTTCCATTTCTTTATGTTTTAATAATTTAATTAAGATATTCCTCCGAAATATTTCATAAACTGAACTCGTTCAAAGGCTCTGTTATACTTATTTTTATGAAAACTCAATTTCCCTTTCATATCTTCTACAGAAGAAAAGTTATGCTTGGAAGCAATACTTTCAAATTCGGATAATATTGTTTTTATATATTCGGGACCGTGCTTATAAATTGCAGAAACAATTTGTACTGCAGAAGCACCTGCTAATATTTGTTTTGCCATACTGCTTCCGTCATGTATCCCGGTTGTTGCTGCCATATCTGCATCAATTTTTCCGGATAACAATGCAATCCATCTTAACGGTAAAGTATATTCATCAGGTGTGCTGAAAACATTTGAAGATGATATCTCTAATGAATCTATATCAATATCAGGATTATAAAAACGATTAAATAAAGTAATTCCTTTAATACTCCTTAATGTGCTAAGATTATATATAAGTTTAGCTAATCCGGCAGAATAGTAACTCATTTTTAAAGATACCGGAATTGAAATAACACTACTTATTTTCTCCGTAATCTTATAATAAATATCTTCACTGTCACAACCGTCAGCAAACGGGTCAGAAGGCAATAACGCAATATTTAATTCCAGTGCACTTGCTCCGGCATTTTCAATATCTTCGGCAAATTTAATCCACTCTGAATCCGTAACGCAATTAATACTTGCTATAACAGGAATATCAACAGCTTTTCCGGCATCCTCAATTAACTTTAAATATTCAGTAATTGTTTTATCTTTTGTATATTCTTTAATATATTCATAAGCCTCGGGATAATCATTATTACCGGAATCTGTAACATTAAATACTTCCGCATTAATCTGTTCTTCAAACAATGACTTTAAAACAACTGCACCTGCATTATTGTCTTCAAGTTTTTTAATTTTATCAACTTTATCAGTCAACCCTGAGCTTCCGACTATTAAGGGATTCTTCAAATTTAACCCCATATATCTTGTGGACAAATCCATATAACTATTTTTTAAATGTTGTACAAAATTAATCTTTTATTTTTTGTTGACCTAATATTAAAGAGCATATTTTTTCATAATAATCCTATTTAATATGATACTAAAAGCTGAAATATAAACTCATACATTAGAATTTACAATTTAATACCATATTTATTTAAATTTAAACGTCTTTCCTGTAAAACATCAACTTTTCATGCCACATTCGCAAAATAGAATGATTATAAATTACAAAATCTTATCAAAAACTAAAAATATAAAAATCACTTTTAAAATCAATAAAAATGAACACCTGCAAATACATTTATGTTGCATCAACAATTAAGAGATAAAAATATATTTTAATACCATTATTTATTTTTATAATTTCGTGAAATAAATAGAAAATGTATGGCAGTAATATTTATTCTTATAGGTCTTAGTCTTATTGTTGCATTAATATTTTTATTTTTATATATTTGGTCGGTTAAAGACGGACAATATGAGGATGACCAAACTCCTGCCATAAGAATTTTATTTGATGATGAAGAACTTAATGAACAAAAAAAGATAAATAAAAGTAAATTCAAGAACAAATAAATTAAATTAGTATGACTCAAGAAAAATTCTACTATGACAATAAGATTGTTAAGCTTTTTGCTTATGCAACGCTTTTTTGGGGAGTTGTAGGTATGTTGGTCGGTTTATTAGCCGCTGCTCAAATTGCATTTCCGTCTTTAAATTTCGGTTTGTCCTTTACAACATTCGGAAGAATAAGACCGGTACATACAAATGCAATTATTTTTGCATTTACAGGTAACGCAATATTTACGGGAGCATATTATTCAATGCAACGCCTTTTAAAAACAAGAATGTTCAGCGACTTTTTAAGTAAATTAAACTTCTGGGGTTGGCAAACAATTATTTTGCTTGCTGCAATAACTCTTCTTTCAGGTTTTACAACAAGTAAAGAATATGCTGAATTAGAATGGCCTATTGATATTTTAATAGCAATTGTCTGGGTAGCTTTCGGCTGGAATATTATAGGAACAATGATAAAAAGACGTGTTCAGCACATTTACGTTGCTGTTTGGTTTTTCTTGGCCAGCTTTGTTGCTGTTGCAGTATTACACATCGGAAACTCTATTGAAATTCCGGTAAGTATGTTCAAAAGCTATACTGTATATGCAGGAGTTCAAGATGCAGTAGTACAATGGTGGTACGGTCACAATGCAGTCGCATTTTTTCTTACAACTCCTTTCTTGGGAATAATGTATTATTTCTTACCAAAAGCAGCTAATCGTCCTGTCTATTCATACAGGTTATCAATTGTACATTTTTGGTCTTTGATTTTTATTTATATGTGGGCAGGTCCTCATCATTTATTGTATCAAGCATTACCCGATTGGGCACAAACTCTCGGCGTTGTTTTCTCAATTATGCTCCTTGCTCCTTCGTGGGGAGGTATGATAAACGGTTTATTAACTTTAAGAGGAGCATGGGACAAAGTCAGAGACAGTGCAATTCTTAAGTTTTTTGTTGTTGGTGTAACTGCATACGGAATGTCAACTTTTGAAGGTCCTATGTTATCTTTAAAAACAGTTAATGCTTTAAGTCATTTTACTGATTGGACAATTGCACATGTACACATAGGCGGTATGGGTTGGAACGGATTTATGACATTCGGAATGCTGTATTGGTTAATACCTAAACTTTTTAATACAAAATTACACTCAGAAAAAGGTGCAAATCGTCATTTTTGGATTGCAACACTCGGAATGCTGTTATATTCAATACCTCTATATTGGGCTGCATTTACACAAACCCTTATGTGGAAAGAATTTACTGATTCAGGATTCTTAGCATACCCTGATTTCTTAGATACTGTTACGCAAATTATGCCGATGTATATTACTCGTACTTTAGGCGGTTTATTATACTTTGCAGGAATAATTATGATGATTCCTAATATTGTAAAAACAATAAAATCCGGTCATATTGTTAATAACGAAGAAGCACATGCTGCTCCGAGAGAAAAAATTGCAAAGAAAAGGCTTGCAGGAGAAACTCCTCACAGATGGATTGAAAGAAAAGCTGTTCATTTTACGGTTTGGGTGCTTATAGCCATTATAATAGGAGGTCTTGTAGAAATTATTCCTATACTGACCATAAAATCTAATATTCCTACAATTGAAAGCGTCAAACCTTATACTCCACTTGAGCTGGAAGGAAGAGATATATATGTCAGAGAAGGTTGTTATACTTGCCACTCTCAAATGGTAAGACCTTTCCGTTCTGAAACTGAACGTTACGGAGAATACTCCAAGCAAGGAGAATTTGTTTATGATTATCCGTTTCAATGGGGATCAAAAAGAACAGGCCCTGACTTGGCACGTTCAGGCTACCGAGGAGGGTTGATGTTCAGACCGGCAATATGGCATTATGAACATTTCTTAAATCCGCAAGAGATTTTCGAAAAGTCAATTATGCCTGCTTATCCCTGGTTCTTTGAAAACACGCTGGATATCAGCAGCCTGAAAAGAAAAATTGAAGTAATGCAAATATTAGGAGTTCCGTATCCGGAAGGCTATGCAGAACAAGCCGAAAGAGACTATGAGGATCAAGCAAAAGAAATTGAATCTGAATTATTACCGACTTTAATTTCTAATCTAAAGTTGAAAGAGAATAACATTAAAAAAGAAATTGAAGCTGCAGATGCAAATAAAAAGAAAAAATTGAAAGAAAAGCTGGAAGAAACTATTTCGGAAAGAGAATCTCTTGAGAAAAACGGAATTTGGAATAAAGAAATAATAGCAATGATTGCATACTTGCATAAACTCGGGAAAGATATATCTCTTGCAAAAGAGGATAATTCTGAGGGTGTTTCTGTTACAAGTTTTGAAGTCTCGGAAAATCCGGAAGATTTAAGTTCCGGCAAAAAGTTATTCAAAGCTAATTGTGCATCATGCCACGGTCAAAACGGTGAAGGTATAATCGGTCCTAATTTAGGAGATAATTATACTGTTCACGGAGAATTACCGGCTGATATTTACAATGTTATTTCTAACGGAGCAGGAATAATGACCGGATACAAATCTAACTTTGATGAAGTCCAAATGAAAAACATTGTCAGTTACGTGCACTTATTAATCGGAACAAATCCTGAAAACGGAAAAGATGCAGAAGGTAACGAAATAAAAAAATAATGTTATGCTGGGAGAAAAACTAAAATATCTGAACGAACATGATTGGATAACAATTTGGCCGACGATATCCGTTATACTTTTTACAATTATTTTTTTATATATAGTTTATACAGCTATTAAATTTAAAAAGAAAGATGTTGCAAAATGGGAATCAATGCCTTTAGATGAAAACCAAGATACTCAAGACAATTTAATTAACAAAACTTCATTTTAACTTAAAAAAAATAAAATGGAAAATAAAAATACAGACACTCAAAAAGTTAAAAACGAAAACAACGAAATATCTGATAAAGAATTAATGATAGACCATGACTACGACGGCATTAAAGAACTTGACAATCCGCCGCCGCCGTGGTTAATGTGGCTTTTCTACATTACGGTTATATGGGGAGTAGGATATGTTGCATATTTTCATTGGTTTTCAGTAGGCGATTTACAAGAAGCCGAATATGAAAGAATAATGAGCGAAGCTGCCGATAAATATAAAGATGTTGCAACGGATACGGAAACCATAAATATATTAACAACAGAAGCCGATTTAACAAAAGGAGCTGAAATTTACACAAAATCTTGTTCAGCATGTCACGGTGCAGAAGGAAAAGGAGGAATCGGCCCTGACTTTACTGACAATAAATGGATATACGGAAATAATATAAAAGATGTTTTCGGAGTAATTAAAAACGGAACAGATAAAGGTATGCCTCCGTTTAAAAGCCTTGAAGATGACGGGATTCTGCAAGTTGCAAGTTATGTTCTTACAAAATTCGGAACAGTTTCTTTAAACGAAGAAGTTAATAGTGAAATTGATTCAACAGAAATAACAGAAGAAAAAACTACTGATGAGAGTTAATAAAATATACAAAAGCTTAAGAAACTACAACTTTAAAAGGTTGTGGTTTTTTTAATAAACAACAAAAGCAATTGATATTTATCAAACTATTGATTGACCAAAATTACCTTTCGTAAAATGCCATGAAACTTGACAGTAAGCATGAAATAACATACAGAGATTCAATATCAACTGTTGATGAAGCAGGTAAAAGAATATGGGTACACGCAAAAAAGCCCAAAGGAAAGTTGTATAATTACAGGCAATTTTTCGGTTACTTTCTTGTAGCATTTCTTTTTGTAGTTCCGCTTATTAAAGTAAACAAAGCCCCTCTTATGCTGTTCAATGTTATTGAGCGAAAATTTATAATATTCGGTATTATCTTCTGGCCGCAAGATTCATTCTTATTTTACTTAATGATGCTGTCTTTTATTCTGTTTATTATTTTGTTTACGGTAGTTTACGGCAGGCTTTGGTGCGGTTGGGCATGTCCTCAAACAATATTTTTAGAACTAATTTTCAGAAAAATTGAATGGTTAATTGACGGCAATCCTTCAAAGCAACGAAAATTAAAAGCCCAAAAGTTAAATTTCAGAAAATTTATAAAACGATTTACTAAACATTTGCTGTTTTGGTTAATTTCATTTTTTATAGTTACCGCATTACTTTCTTTTATCTTAAGTGTTAATACGGTTACAGAATTTTTGAAACACCCCTTTCCCGAACATACTTCCGGCTTTATCGCATTAATTATTTTTACCTCTGCTTTTTATTTTATTTACTCGTGGTTCAGAGAGCAGGTATGTACAATTATGTGTCCCTACGGAAGGTTGCAGGGAGTATTATTAGATTCAAACTCAATAATAGTTTCTTACGATTATTTAAGAGGCGAACCCCGAGGAATCGTAAAAAAAGGAAATGACGAAGCTACGGCAAAATCAGGAGATTGTATTGATTGCAAACAATGTGTACAGGTATGCCCTACAAATATAGATATACGAAACGGCACTCAATTAGAATGTGTAAATTGCACAGCTTGTATAGATGCTTGTAATTCTACAATGAAAAAAATCGAAAAACCTAAAGGCTTAATAAGATTTGCTTCCGAAAACGGTATTAAAACAGGACAAAAATTTAAAATGACTCCTAGAAATATCGGGTATTCAATCGTTCTTTCCGGTATTCTTATCTTTTTCTTTACTTTGCTGTTAACAAGATCCGATATTGAAACTAATATTCTCAGAGACAGAAACTTTATGTACCAAGAACAAGAAACAGGTGTTCTAAGCAATATTTATAATATAAGAATTTTAAACAAAACACATAAAACAATGAATTTAACAATAAAGTTAAGTTCAAATGAAGGAGAAATTAAACTGTTCGGAGATGATTTACATATAGAAAGTGGTGAAAAAGCAGAACCAAAAATGATTGTTTATATCTCAAAAAATAAGTTGAAACGCAAAAACACAAAACTTAAATTTCAAATTTATTCAGGAAATAAACTATTAGACGAAGTTGAAACAAATTTTGTGGGACCGGATATTTATTAACTGTAAAATGCCGTAATTAAGAAACTGAATCTTTTAACTAATACATAATCATGAAAATAAAGATTAATTGGGGAACCGGAATATTTATTACAATATTTATTTTTGTAAGTTTTTTTATAAGTTTTATCTTTTTCAGCCTTACACAAAATGTAAACCTTGTAACTGATGACTATTTTCCTGACGAAATAGCCTATGAAAGTAAGTTAGATAAAATCAGAAACACAAATATTTTAACCGAAAAAATAACATTAAAAAAAGAAAACAATAAATTAATAATTCTTTTTCCGGAAATAATCAATAACAAAAAAATATCGGGTAAAATTCTGCTTTATTACATTACCGATAATAATTATGATATAGAATTAAACATTGAACCCGACAAAACAAGAAAGCAAATTATATATACTAAAAAAATTAAAAAAGGAAGATATTATATTAAAATAGATTGGAATCTTTCAGGAAAAAAATATTTTCAAGAATTTAAAATTACAATTTAATGGACTTTCAAATTATCGGGTCTGCATTTTTCTTTGGTTTAGTTACCGGAATTCATTGCATGGGTATGTGCGGGCCTATTGCAATTTCATTACCTCTTAAAGAAACAAGTAACTTTTCAAGAATTTCAAGTTCTGTATTATACAACACAGGACGTTCCGTAACATACGCCGTTATGGGAATGATTTTCGGTTTTCTCGGTCAAAGCTTTGTAATGGCAGGTTTTCAAAAATGGGTAAGTATTGTTATGGGAACAATAATGATTTTATATGTCATTTTTCCTCTCTTTTTTAAAACCAAATTATCCGTTGAAAATTTCGAATATCAATATACGGGAGCACTAAGAAATAAACTGTCAAAACTGTTAGGCAAACGTTCATACTCAAGCCTTTTTATTATAGGCATATTGAACGGGTTATTACCTTGCGGGCCTGTTTATGCCGCACTTGCCGGAGCTATTGCAACAGGAAGCGTAATTTACGGAACAGTTTTCATGTTTCTTTTTGGGCTGGGAACAATACCTGTTATGTTAACTCTTTCGTTAATCGGAAATAAAATCAGCAATAAATTAAGGACAAAACTTGCAAAACTAATTCCTGCTACAATTATTATCCTCGGCATATTGTTTATTTTAAGAGGATTAGGATTAGGAATAATGTTTGTAAGCCCTCCGGATAAAAAACTGAAAGTTCCTGTCGAACAAAAATCAGAAGGAAATCATTCTCATTGTATGTAAAAAAATTATTAATTATAAAATATTTAAAATATATTTGTATCCTTAAATTTTCTAAACAATTTAATTAAAAATATAATGAAAATGAAAAAATTAACATTATCAACCTTAGCAGTATTATTTATATTCAGCCTTTCAAGTGTATTACTTTCATGCGGGGATGATGAAGAAAAAACAACAGATGAAACAACAACAGAAGTCACTGAAGTAACTACAGAAGAAATTACTGAAGTAAAGTCTGATTACTCGGCAGGCGAAAAAATATACACAACAACTTGTCAAGCATGTCATCAAGCAAACGGAGAAGGTGTAGAAGGTTCATTCCCGGGTTTAAAAGGTAAAGCTGTTGATTTAAGTGCAATAACTAACGGCAGAGAAGGAACCGCTATGATTGCCTATAAAAATCAATTATCAGACCAAGAAATAGCAGATGTTGCAAATTTCGTAAATCATTCATTTGGGAATAATTTTGATGAAGTAACAGTCGAAGATATTGCTGCTGTTAAGTAACATTTTAAACCGAAACAAATTAAGTTTATAAGCTGTCTGTATTGGCAGCTTTTTTTTTACTAAACAAATATAATGGCTGAATTTAATTTTAATGATACCGAGTTAATGAAACTTATAACTCATAAAACACGAGACAAGCATCTCGAAAATTTTTTTTGGTTAGCTGACAGAGAAACAAGTTTTAATCCTGAAACCGCAGAATATATAATGCAATATTTTCTGCAAAGTTTTAAACTACCTGAATTCTACAGTTTCGCATATTCTACTGAGCCTGAAACGAATAAAGCATATACATTCGTAAAACAAATATTTGAAGATGAAGGAAGTTTCATTGCTGCATCTAAAAATATTGCTAAATTATTGTATGAATCTTCCGAGCATCCTAAAATTAAAGACGGCGAATTGAATATTGCATATTTTAATTCGGTACAGATTGGTGATGAAATGACTGACGGAATAGGTATTTTTAAATCAGAAAACACATCTCCTTTTTTAAAAATGACACAAGAAAAAGAAAACTATAAAATTATTCATGATTACGGTCTTGAAATAAGAAAAATTGATAAAGCCTGCATTATTTTTAATACAAATAAAGAAAACGGGTACGTTGTATTAATTATTGACAACTTAAATCGCTCAAACGATGCTCAATATTGGAAAAATGATTTTCTGAACTTAACACCTTTAAATGACAGCTATTATAATACTAAAGAATTTTTATCAATTACAAAAGACTTTGTAAGCAAAAAACTACCCGAAGAATTTGAAATTGATAACACCGATAAGATTCAACTTCTTAACCGATCAATAGACTACTTCAAGAACAATGAAAGCTTTGACAAAGCAGAATTTGAAGAAAAAGTATTTCAAAATGAAGAATTAATCAGTTCATTCCGAAATTACGATGAAAACTTCCGAACAGAAAACAATATTGAAATAAAAGATAATTTTGATATTTCAAACCAAGCAGTAAAAAAACAATCTCGTATTTTTAAAAGTGTATTAAAATTAGATAAGAACTTTCATGTTTATATTCACGGCGATAAAAACTTAATTGAAAAAGGAGTAGATAATAACGGCAGAAAGTATTACAAAATTTATTATGAAAATGAAACATAATTTTTAAAACTGATATTACATTTGCCTTCTCCTGTAAGCAACCATCTTAATTGCAGTTACGGCTGCTTCGTCTCCTTTATTGCCGTGCTTACCTCCGGCTCTGTCAAGTGCCTGTTGTTGATTATCGGTAGTTAACACACCAAAAATAATCGGGGTTTTCCCTTCTCTGTTAATTTCAGTAATACCGTAAGCAACACCCTGACAAATAAAATCAAAATGACGAGTTTCTCCTTGAATCACACAACCTAATACAATTATAGCATCAAAATTCTTATAATCTGCCGTCAATTTAGCACCGTAGGTTAATTCAAATGTTCCCGGCACATATTCTTTAATAATATCATCCGGCTTTGCCCCGTGTTTTATTAAAGTTTTATACGCTCCGTCAAATAATGCTTCAGTAATTTCGTTATTCCATTCAGAAACTATAATTCCGAACTTCATACCATTTGCATTCGGAACAGAACTTATATTATAATCAGACAGGTTTACTGTTGCCATTTTATTATTTTATTAAATCTTTGACAAAAAAACAAAATTTATTATTTAAACCGCAAATGTATAATAAAAATAATACAGTAACTAAAAAGATTAACATCAAAAATATGTTGAGCATTTGTTGTGTCAGAATGTTAAGGCATGATTTTGAAAATCATAATATTACAGTCAACAATATTGGGGTAGGTTTTGCCGAAATATCATATAACCCTGAAAAAATCAGCAATAAAGAAATTAACCGAATACTTGCTGTGTCCGGCTTAAGCATTATTTCAAATCGAGAAGAAAAGGTTGTAGAGGAAATAAAATTAGCCGTAACAGAATTAGTTCATTATATGAATAATGCAGATTCAATAGCAAAAAAATCAGAATATATTGTAGGAAAATTAGGCTTAAACTACCGTTATTTATCAAGATTATTCTCTAAATATGAAAATATTACTTTAGAAAAATATATTATACTCAATAAAATTGAACGTATTAAAAACTTAATTGACGAAGACGAATACACATTAAGCGAAATTGCATATATGATGGACTACAGCAGTGTTCAATATTTATCTGCACAATTCAAAAAAGAAACAGGATATTCCGTTTCTGATTATAAATTACTTGAATACAAAGAGAAAAAATCAATAAACGAACTCTTTTAATTCAAATTTTATACATATTCCGTAAAATTTTGTAACATGTTTTTTAAACTTTAGATATACTTTTGTGTCGTAGATTTAATTAATACCATAAGTTATTTTTAATGATGAATACAATAATATTATCAAATAACCTTTTTAATTCAATTTTAAAGAAATCAACCTAATAACCTTAAAGATGTTAAGCACTTTGATGTTTCGGAATTTCATCATTTGTGCCGAACACCTTTTTTTAATATAAACAAATATGAAAATAAGAAATAACATTGCCGTAAGCGAATCCGGCTTTCTATTCGACTCTAATACAGGCGATTCCTATTCTTTAAACGAAACAGGAAAACAAATTGTAAAGATGTTAAATGAAAATAAATCGGAAGAAGAAATACGAAAATACTTCCTTGAAAATTACGATATTGAAGAAGGAACCTTTGAAAATAATTTTTATGACTTCATAAATATGTTAAGCAAACTTAACTTACTTGAAAATGAGCAATAAAAAGAAGAAATATACAATTGCTGTTACGGGGCTTAATAATACTGACAATCCGGGTCCGGGAGTTCCTGTTATAAGAGCATTGAGAGAAGCAAAAGATTTTGAGGTTCGTATTATCGGTTTAGTATATGAAAATTTAGAACCCGGAATTTACATGCAAAATATTGCCGACAAAATATACCAAATCCCCTACCCCTCAACAGGCTCAGACAGCCTTCTTGACAGAATAAAATACATACATTCAAAAGAAAATTTACAAGTTCTTATACCTAATTTCGATGCCGAACTTTTTACATTTATGAAGTCAGAAGAAAAATTAAAATCAATGGGAATAGCAACCTTTTTGCCTACTATTGAACAATTTGAAGAACGGCATAAATCAGAACTTCCCGAGTTCGGAAAAAAATACGACTTAGATATTCCGGAAAGCAAAGCAATTACAAGTTTAGCCGAAGTAAATAATTTACATCTCGAATTTGATTATCCGCTTCTTGTTAAAGGAAAGTTCTATGACGCTTATCTTGCATATAATGCATCACAAGTTATTGAACATTTCAATAAAATTTCATCGAAATGGGGACTTCCGATAATAATTCAGCAATTTATAAGAGGAACAGAAGTTAATGTTGTTGCTCTCGGCGACGGAAAAGGAAATACAATAGGTGCAGTGCCGATGCGTAAGCAATATATTACCGACAAAGGAAAAGCTTGGGGCGGAATTACGCTTACAGATAAAAATCTGTTAGATATCACACACGATTTAATCAAAAAAACAAAATGGAGAGGCGGAATGGAGTTGGAAATAATAAAAACCAACGACAATAAATATTATATAATTGAAATTAATCCCAGAATTCCGGCTTGGGTTTATCTTGCAGTCGGTGCCGGCCAAAATTTACCTGAGGCTTTAGTAAAATTAGCTCTCGGAGAAAATGTTATACCTTTTAAAAATTATGAAGCAGGTAAAATGTTTATTCGATATTCCTACGACATAATCGGAGATATATCACAATTTGAAAAACTTTCAATAACCGGAGAACTTTAAACCTCTAAACTTTTTAATAAAACAAAAAAATGACTACAAACGAAAAACTAAAATACGAAAGACCGGTAATAAATAAAATAAATGCCGGAGTAACAGATAAATTCGGAATGACATCTAAAATACCTGTCATTAGCGATATTGACAATGTAAAAGTTACAGACTTATTAAAAAACTACGGGTCGCCGGTTTTTGCCGTTTCCGAAAAAACAATCAGAGAAACATATAACGAAGTTAAACAGGCATTTACAACAAGATACCCGAAAGTTCAATTTGCTTGGTCATACAAAACGAATTATTTAAATGCAATATGTCAAATATATCACAGCGAAGGCTCTTGGGCAGAAGTTGTTTCAGGTTTTGAATATGATAAAGCAATTGCAAACGGTGTTTCGCCAAAAAAAATAATCTTTAACGGACCCGATAAAAGTAAACTTGATTTAGAAAAAGCAATAAGCAACGGTTCATACATTCATATTGACCATTTTGATGAATTATATGATATTATTTCAATTTCAAAAACATCGAAAGAAAGACCGAAAGTTGCAATCAGGGTAAATATGGATACCGGAATTTATCCTCAATGGGATCGTTTCGGGTTTAACTATGAAAACGGAGAAGCCTGGAATGCACTTAACAGAATAATGCTTGCCAAAACTCTTGATTTAGTAGGTTTGCATACTCATATCGGAACATATATTATAACTCCGAATGCTTATGCTGTTGCTGCTTCAAAATTATCCGGTTTAGCTGTAAGATTAGACAAAAAGTTTAATCATAACATAAAATATATTGATATGGGAGGCGGTTTTGCATCTAAAAACACTTTAAAAGGTGCATACCTGCCCGGAAAAGATACTTGCCCTACTTTTGACCAATATGCCGAAGCAATTACAAATGCAATTATAAATTCGGAAATTGACCCGAAGAAAATGCCCACATTATTTTTAGAAACCGGAAGAGCATTAATTGACGATGCAGGCTACATTGCAGGCACAGTTCTGGCAAATAAACGCCTTGCAGACGGAAGACGTTCAATGATTATAGATACCGGAGTAAATATGCTTTTTACATCTTTTTGGTATGAACATGAAATATATCCGGCACAAGAAGTCGGCACACATACCGAAGACACTACTATTTACGGTCCTTTATGTATGAATATTGACATCATAAGAAGTTCTGTAAACTTTCCTTTACTGAACAAAGGAGATAATTATGTTCTGAAACGTGTAGGAGCATACAATATGACACAATGGATGCAGTTTATAACATTAAGACCGAATATTGTTTTAATTGATACCGAAGGAAAAACCCACGTAATTCGCAAAAGTGAAACAAACGAAACAATAACATCTTTAGAAAAAGTTCCCGAACATTTGAAATAAATATTTCATTTAAAACACTTAATGAACCATACTTTTAACATAAAAGATTTTACGCATACAATTTTAAACAGTTATTCTCAGATTTTTTTTTCTGAGAATAAACTTTTTGCAGCTTTATTGATACCTGTAAGTTTTTTAGATATTTGGGCAGGAGCATCCGGTTTGCTTGCAGTTCTTACAGCCAACATCACGGCTTATATCATGGGCTACAATAAGTTATCAATAAAAAAAGGCGTATATGGTTTTAATGCTTTACTTGTCGGTTTAGGAGCAGGTTTAAGTTTTTCTCCCGGAATTGAACTTTTTATTGTTGTATTTTTTGCATCAATCTTAACACTTTTCATTACTTTGGCTCTGCAAGGAATTCTGGCAAAATATACATTGCCCTTTCTGAGCATCCCTTTTTTACTCGGTATTTGGGCAGTAATTTTATCAACCAAAGATTTTTCGGCTCTCGGACTAAGCGAAAGAGGAATATACACTTATAATGAATTATACTCAATAGGCGGTAAAAATTTTACCGATTTTTATGATTGGTTTTCAAGTTTAAACCTGCCTGAAAGTTTAAGAATATATTTCCTTTCGTTAGGAGCAATATTTTTTCAAAATAATATTCTTGCCGGAATTTTAATTTCTCTCGGGCTTTTGTATTATTCCAGAATTGTATTTTCACTTTCTTTAATCGGTTTCTTTGCAGCATTTTTATTTTACAAGTTCATAGGTGCCGATTTCTCGGAATTAGGATATACATTTATCGGTTTTAATTATATACTTACATCAATTGCAATCGGAAGTTATTTTGTATTAGCATCTTGGAGGTCTTATTTATGGACAGTCTTACTATTGCCCGTAACAGTAATAATTACTGCCGGTTTAGCAAAAGTTTTTGCTGTTTGGACACTGTCTATTTATTCTTTGCCTTTTAATATTATCGTAATAATGTTTATTTATGTTCTGAAATTAAGAACCGGAAAAAGGCAATATCTTACCGATAATTTTATAAAACAATCTAATCCCGAAAAAACAATATATCTGAATAGAACTGCAATTGAAGAAAACAAAAGCAAACTTTTTTATCCCGTAAATCTGCCGTTTTGGGGAGAATGGTCTGTAATGCAAGCACATAACGGCGAATATACCCATAAAGACGAGTGGCAACATGCCTGGGATTTTGTTATTATTGATAAAAACGGAAAACAATTTAAAAATAACGGCAATAATGTAGAAGATTATCTTTGTTACGGCAAATCTGTTTTAGCTCCTGCCGACGGAATAATATCCGATATTTTTGACGGAATAGAAGACAATAAGATAGGAGAAATAAATACCGTTAAAAACTGGGGAAACTCAATTGTAATAAAACATACAGAATTACTTTATACACAAATAAGCCATATTAAAAAAGGTTCTTTCAAGATACAAAAAGGAGATTTTGTAAAAAAAGGAGATGTGCTGGCAGTTGTCGGAAATTCGGGGCATTCACCCTATCCTCACTTACATTTTCAAATACAGGCAACTCCTTATGTCGGCTCTGAAACTTTAGATTATCCGCTTCATAACTATATTACAGAAAAAGAAGAAAAACAAGAACTAATTACTTTCGGAAAACCGAAATTGAATCAAAAAATATCAACTGCCGAACAAAATGAAATAATATTTAATTCATTAAATTTTAAACCCGGGCAAAAAGTTAAAGCCGAAATTGAAATTAATAACAATAAAAAAGAGTTTATATGGGAAATTCATAAAACATCTTATAATGAAACTTACTTTTATTGTAAAGAAACAAAGTCAACGGCATTTTATTTTTCTGATGACACAGGCTTTTATTTTAAAAACTTTTACGGTAAAAAGAACTCGGCATTATTTACATTCTTTAAATCTGTGTATTCGGTAAAAAAAACATTTTACAAAAACATTAAACATACATCATGTATCAGAGCAGATTTATTTTTCAAAAAACATACATTGTTTGTTCAAGATTTCATTGCTCCGTTTTATCTATATTTAAAAACAAGATTTGAACTGAAATATATTGAAAAAGATGATGATTTATCTCCTGAATTTGTAAAATTGCAGTCAACTGTTGAAAAATCTCTATTCGGAAAAATAAATAAAACTGTTCAATCCGATATTTTAATTAAAGATACAGGAGAAATAATCATTAACATAAAAGAAAAATCGACAAAACTAACTGTTAAACCTTAAAAATGAAACTGAATAACTTTTATATAATTCTTTTATTAATCTTCTTTTCTTCCTACGGAACAGCACAGGAAATTATAAATTATCCTGAAACTGATAAAAAAACCTATAACCAATATCTGAATAAAGATTGGGCAGGATTAATTAAAACCGGTAAAAAATCATTAAAATATGATATTGATTTTTACTATTTACAAGTAAGAATGGGAATTGCATATTATGAACTTAAAAAATACCCGAAAGCTGTTAAATATTTTGAAAATGCCTATAAGCAAAACAAAACAGATGAATTAATACAAGAATACCTATACTTTTCATACATCTTTACCGGAAGATATGAAGATGCTCGAGTTCTGGGAGGAACATTTAAAAGAGAACTGAAGAAAAAACTGAGCATTTCGGCAGAACATCCGTTTATAAGTGCATTATATCTTGACACAAAGCATGATATAAACGAAGATTATAAGTATATTCCTGATTTAACGGAAAGTTTGAGTCAAAAAGTAATAACTGATCAATCTTACTACAATGTAAGTTTAGAACACCTTATAGGAGATAAAATTACAGTTTTTCACGGCTACAGCAATATCGGAATTACAAATATTATTTATGATAATAACATTAGTCTTCCTCCTGTGTATGAAGAAAAGATTCGTCAAAATGAATATTATGTTTCAATAAAAGCTCAAATAGCAAAAGGGCTGAATTTAAGCGGAGGTTTGCATTATCTGAATACAAATTATTTTGCTCCGAACCCTCTTTCTAGCGGAAGAATGAGAGGTTATTTACCGCTTTATAATTATTCTGGGAATTCTTTTGCAGCTGCAATAAATATATCTAAACACTTTTCTTTATTAAGAATTGCAGCAGGAACTTCATTTGCGAATATGAACAATAAAATTCAAATACAACCCGAATTATCAATTAAAGTATATCCGTTTGGAAATTCAAAAATATATACCGAAAGTAAAGTTATACATTTAATTGAAAATGATTGGTTAACTATAACTCACAACCCAGTATATAAACAAAGTTTAGGAATTAATTTCTTAAAATATTCTTGGTTTATTCCTTCGTTTACATACGGAAATATGAAAAACTTTACCGAATATAATGCTTTTATTGCAAATAATGATGTTGATTTAACAAAACAAAAATATGAGGCTTTATTAAACATCGGTTTTAAGAAAGGTACATTCAATATTTTATTTAAATATCAATATAATATAAAAGAAAATGAATTTGAAGTTAATAATACAGAACAATTTAAAGAATATGTAAATCAATCAATTACCGTAGGAATTAAATGGTATTTTAAAAAATATTAACCTAATATAAATTAAAAAAATGAAGAAACTAATCATTGTCACAAGTCTAATTTTCAGTTTTACAATCGCTGTTGCACAAAATTCAACAGAAGTAATAAATGCTTTTAAAAACAGTTATTCTCTTGAAAAAAATGGAGAATATAAAAAAGCAGTAAATGAATTAAAAAAAGTATATTCAAATGATTCTTACGAGATTAATTTAAGAATCGGTTGGTTATCATATAATGCCGGTTTATTTGATGAATCAGCGGCACATTATCAAAAAGCTGTTAACCTTAAACCATATTCCGAAGAAGCAAAATTCGGATTAATTTACCCGAAAGCTGCACAAGGAAAATGGAGTGAAGTTATTAATTTATATAATAAAATTCTTGAAATAAACCCTAAAAACACAATTGCAAATTACAGATTGGGACTTATTTATTTCGGAAGCAAAAGTTACTCAAAATCAGCAAAATATTTTGAAAATGTTCTTAATCTTTACCCGTTTGATTACGATGCATTAATAATGCTTGCATGGACTGATTATTATCTCGGAAAAACCAAAGAAGCAAAAATTTTATTTACAAAAGTATTAATGAACACACCCGATGATAAATCAGCAAAAGAAGGTTTAAAATTGATTGAATAAAAAAGACCGAGTAAAATTCTCGATCTCAGAATATTTTAATGTGTTTTTTACAAATGCATTTTTGCTCTCGTAATAAACTTATCAATACTTCTGCCTTCTTCTGTATCAGCATAATCTTTTTTAACTTTTTCATAAGCAGCTAATGCTTCTTTCCAGTTTTGAATTTCTTCATTAACTCTGCCGTATTTTAAAAGAAATATCGGTGCCGATAATTTGTTATCACTTTCATCTGCTGCTTTTTTATAAAATTTTGCAGCATCTTCAAATTCTCCCAATTCTGTATAAGAATCTCCTATTGCTCCAAATGAAATTGCAGACAATACTTCATCACTTGTTGAAAAATCCGATAAATAATCTATTGCATTTTCATATTCGCCAAGTTTAAAATAAGAAATTCCTGCATAATAATAACACAATTCTGCAACATTTGTGGCACCGTAATCATCTATAATACCTAAAAAGCCCGGAAAATCACCGTCACCGTTTAATGCCAAATCAAATGAATCTCTTTCAAAATATTGCTGAGCAACAAAAACTTGTTCTTGTGCTTCTCCGCTTTGAGGTTCTACAATAAACTTCTTATAAGCAAAGATACCGCTTACAACAGCAAGAATAAAAATTGCCGCTATTGTCAGTTGTCTTTGATTCTTTTCAAGAAACTGCTCCGTTTTTGATATTGAACCCTCTAATGTTTCAAAACGACTGTCTAATTTTTGTTGTTTTTTCTTTGCCATGATTTATTTCTGTTAAAAAATCGAACCGCAAAAGTATCAAAAAATACTTATTAACTAAAAAAAATAAGACAAAAATAAATATTTTGATAATTCATCTTATTATTTGTTTTGAATTGCTAATTTCGTTATTCATTTACATCTAAAAAATTGTGCATTTAAAGAACTTAAACATACTGAATTTTAAAAACTTAGAAGAAGTTAATATCAATCTGTCAAAAAAATTGAACTGCTTCACGGGAAAAAATGGTGCCGGGAAAACAAATTTACTGGATGCAATCTATTATCTTTCATTTACAAAAAGTTATTTTAACACATCAGATTCAATGAATTTGAATATAAACAGCAACTTTTTTGTTATTCGGGGAAAATACAAAAGAAAAGACAAAAAAGAAGATATTTATTGCGGTTACACAAAAGAAAAAAAGAAAACTTTTAAACGTAATGATAAAGCTTATAAAAAATTTTCGGAACATATCGGTTTAATTCCCATTGTCATGGTTTCGCCTGATGATATTATATTAATTTCGGGCTCAAGTGAGGAAAGAAGAAAATATATTGATTCGGTAATTTCGCAATACGACAAAGAATATCTGCACGTTTTAATTAAATACAATAAAGTTATTCAACAAAGAAACAGGCTGTTAAAAAATTATTCTCAATCGGGCTATTTTGACAAAGATACAATCAGCATATATAACTCACAACTAACAGAATACGGAACACTAATTTATAATAAAAGACATCATTTTATTTTAGAATTACAAACAGTTTTTACAAAGTATTACGAAATCATTTCTAAAAATAATGAAACTGTTGAATTAAATTATCAATCTCATTTAAATAATTCAGAATTACTTGAACTGTTAGAAGCTTCAATTGAAAAAGACAAAATTTTAGGTTATACTACAAAAGGAATTCACAGAGATGATTTAAATTTCGGAATTAACAGCTTTTCGTTAAGAAAAGCAGGTTCACAAGGGCAACAAAAAACATTTCTTATTTCATTAAAATTTGCTCAATATGAGTTCATTAAAGAAATAAGTAAAATAAGCCCTTTGCTGTTGCTCGATGACGTTTTTGATAAATTTGATGCCGAGCGTGTTGAAGAAATCATAAAACTTACAAGTAATAATAATTTCGGACAAATATTTATAAGCGACACAAACCCCGAACGTGTAAAAAAAGTAATTGATAAAGAAAAAGGAAATTACAAGTTATTTAGTGTTGAAAAAGGAAAAATAACAGATATTACAGATTAGCTTTAAGCCGGATTATTCATGAAAATTTAGACGGAAAAATCAGAAAACAAAAAAATAAATCATAAAAAACCTACTTTACATACTCATTATTAGCATAATGCAAAAAAAAACTTAATTTTTGTAGTTTCTCGTTCAAAAATCCAAAAAAAAGTATTAACTTTAAGAATCGAAAAATTGTAACTTAATTATTTAATCTAAAACATGAAAATCATGCGTGTTACTATATTTTTTTGTTCCGTATTGTTGATATTGACAGGAGGGTGTGCTTCATTCACTTCTTTTCAAACAGCAGATGTAATTCCCGAAGGAAAAACAGATATTACGATAAGCGGCAGTTTATTATATTCTCTACCGGAAACAGTTGGCGTATATGAGGAAGGCAACCAGTTTGTAACTCAATTAATGTTGCGAAAAGGCATTTCCGAAAATAATGAATTTCAAGCAGCAATATCTCCTAACTCAATTAATGTAAACTACAAACACCTTTTCTATAAAGATAAAAAGTTTACTTCATCTTATACAACCGGATTAGCCTATTCTTTTCTGGCTTCAAGTTTTGATGACCAAATACATATTGCCGATGTACCAATATCAATATACTGCACATATATGCCGAAACCGAATTTTGGTTTCACATTAAACCCTAAGGTTATGTATAGATTTATTGGTGACGAATCAACAGTAATTTTCGGCAGTAGTTTTAGTTTAGTTATAGGAGATAAAATAAAGTTTTATCCCGAAGGAATAATATTTTACGATGCCATAATCGGCAATTTATTTACGGGTGGCGGATTTGGCTTTTCATTTTAATTTCAAATTATGTGCAGTTATAAAAATGATACAATAAAGATTTTATTCAAGATGTTTATCTTGCTTGTCTTATCTATATCTGTCAGTTGCAGAAAAAATACAATTTCTGAAACAACACCCGACAGTTATCCGGAAATAACTTTATTCTCTCCCGAATCACCCCTTAATACTCCTATTCCTCCAAATCCTGAAGTTG
This sequence comes from Bacteroidales bacterium, assembly GCA_021648725.1. Lineage (NCBI taxonomy): Bacteria > Pseudomonadati > Bacteroidota > Bacteroidia > Bacteroidales > Bacteroidales bacterium. The sequence continues at coordinate 33,143 of JAKISF010000009.1, forward strand.
ACTCTAATTCAGACAAAATGCTTGAAAGTTTGATAAAAGATTATGAAGGCAAAGGCTTTTTTATTGCCCTTAAATCATTTTCCGAAACAGTATATTTCACAGGTCCTTCCACACCCCGTTATGATGTTGTATTAACAGCATCATGGGCTCCTAAACGCAAACTTCTAAACGTTCCTATACCTGATTATGCCGTTGTAGATCCGTCTGTTGATGCCGAAATGGTAATAATTGATACTGTCAACGGCTGCGAATATGACTTTTGGCAAATCAGAAAAATTCACGGAAGATGGTATGCATCATGGGGAAACTCATTGCCGATTGACGGAACGGGCATTTTTGAAAAAGGAATGTCTGCCCGAGGTTCTGGCTTTGCCCTGACAGCAGGAATTATGTGGCCTCATGAATTCAAAAACAAATCAATTAATCATGCTCTGATATTTACATTTGATTATACTAAAAGCGGCGGACCTGTTTTTCCTGCAACTGAAAGTGACGGCACATCCGGTTCAGAAACGGCAATACCCGAAGGAGCTTTGATTCAATTAAATCCAGACTTGGATTTAAGCACGTTGGGACTTACCGATTATGAATACACAATTGCTGTTGCACTACAAAAATACGGTATGTATTTAGGAGATGACGGAGGCGGTTTAGAACTTGAGGCTGTAAATCCTCTTTCTTTTTCAAAGAATCTATACAAAGGATTCTTGCCCGATGTAGAATATGTTCCCCTCTCAAATATTCCTGTTAACGAATTCAGAATATTGAAACTTCCGCCTCAGGACTCAATATCCGAACCGCAAATTACAGAAAACAGTTGTGCTAAATTTCAGTAATTAAGGTATTATAACCGCCCCAAATAACCGACCTAAAAAATAAATTTGTACTACAACATAAAAGGTTGTTAATAACTCAAATTGCAAATTGCAGTTTTCTTTTATATTTTTGTTGCAGATTATGGAAAATTATATTGTATCAGCCAGAAAATACAGACCTATTGATTTTAAATCCGTCGTAGGACAAAAATCTGTTACCGTTACTCTGAAAAACTCAATTAAGAACAGTCAACTTGCTCATGCATATTTGTTCTCAGGTCCGAGGGGTGTGGGAAAAACATCTTGTGCCAGAATTTTTGCAAAAACAATAAATTGCGAAAACAGAAAAGATGATTTCGAAGCCTGTAACGAATGTGAATCATGTATTTCTTTCAATGAAGGCAGATCGTATAATATTCATGAACTTGATGCTGCTTCAAACAATTCGGTTGAAGACATAAGAAACCTTATTGAACAAGTAAGAATTCCGCCGCAAATAGGAACACACAGCGTCTATATAATTGATGAGGTACACATGTTATCATCTCAAGCATTTAATGCATTCCTGAAAACACTGGAAGAACCGCCTTCTTATGCAATTTTTGTTTTGGCAACAACCGAAAAGCACAAAATAATACCCACTATCCTGTCAAGGTGCCAAATATTTGATTTTAACAGAATTAAAGTTGAAGATGCAGTAAACTATTTATCATATATTGCAACACAAGAAAAAATTGAAGCAGAAGAAGAAGCATTAAATATTATTGCTCAAAAAGCAGACGGTGCAATGAGAGATGCCTTATCTTTCTTTGACCAAATTGTAAGCTTCTCGGGTAAAAAAATTACTTACCAAGCAACTATAGATAATTTAAATGTTCTTGATTACGATTACTATTTCAAATTAACCGATTTTATATACGAAAATAATCTATCGGAATCTTTATTAATTTTTAATGAAATTCTTAACAACGGCTTCGACGGTCATCATTTCATAACAGGCTTAAGCTCTCATTTCAGAGATTTAATGGTTTGCAAAGATGCAAGCACAGTTCAACTGTTGGAAGTAGGTTCATCAATAAAAGACAAATATTTATCGCAAGCACAAAAAATAAATCTTAATTTTCTGCTTAAAGCTTTGGAAATAAGCAATAAAACAGATCTTTCATACAGAGGCAGCAGAAATAAAAGATTACAAATTGAACTTGCATTAATGCAAATGTGCACAATAACAAACCAAGCTGTTGAGAAAAAAAAAACTGAACCCGCACAAGAAAAAACACCAATAGTTTCAGAAAAAAAAGAAGTATATCAAAAAGAAAATAAAACTGCCCCTAAACAGAATACGATAATTAAAAAATCAGGTATTTCTTTAAATTCCGAAATAAAAAAAGAAACCGAAGAAACAACTGAAAATTCTGAAATTAATAATAGTATAGGAACTTCCGAAATTAATGAAGATTTACTTAATAAAGCCTGGGCTAAGTTCGCTGAAAAATTAAAATCTAAAATCAGACTCTATAATGCTTTAAAGGATAAAAAATTGACTGTTATAAATAAAAATACGGCAGAATTAACAGTAACAAATAACAACTTAGAGCAAACATTAAACAAAATAAAGTCAAGAATGCTTGACGTGATGCGAAAAGAATTAAATAACAAATTCTTTGAATTACAAATTAAAGTACAAGAATTTGAAGAAAACAACTCAGAACACCTATATACCGACAGAGATAAATACAAATATTTAGTAAATAAAAATCCGAACTTAGACAAACTAAAGAATAAATTCGATTTAGATTTTTAAATTAATCCGAATTTAGTTTTGCATAAACAGAATCAAATAAACTTTTAAAGTCCTCTTATTTTATATACATTTGCAGAAATTTCTTGCTCGGAGTATTTGCCATATATGGCTCATTTACAGAATATTAACAGAGAAGTGCAGTTCTCCCGAGATAAGTAAGATTAGTATAAAAAAGTAAAATATTATAAGATGACAAAACAAAACTCAAAAATTATTTGGACAAAAATTGACGAAGCTCCCGCTTTAGCAACATATTCATTGTTGCCAATAGTTAATGCTTTTACAAAAGCCGCAGGTGTTGTTGTTGAAACAAAAGATATTTCGCTTGCCGGCAGAATTATTGCAAATTTTCCCGATGATTTAACCGAAGAGCAAAAAATTCCTGATTATTTGGCTGAACTCGGAAAATTAACACAATTCCCGGAAACAAACATTATTAAACTGCCGAATATCAGTGCTTCAATTCCGCAACTGCAAGAAGCAATAAAAGAATTACAAAAAAAAGGATATGATTTGCCCGATTATCCCGAGAACCCGAAAACAGATGCAGAAAAAGAGTTGGTAAAAAGATTTGCAGTTGTCTTAGGAAGTGCCGTAAACCCGGTATTAAGAGAAGGAAATGCCGACAGACGCTCAGCAGTTTCAGTAAAAAAACATGCACAAAAAAATCCGCATAAAATGATGAAAGATTGGAATAAGAATTCCAAAACACATGTTTCTTATATGTCGGAAGGTGACTTTTACGGAAATGAAAAATCCGTTATTACTGAAAAAGCAACAAATTTTAAGATAATTTTAGAGGATAAAAACGGGAACACAACAATTCTTGCAGATAATTTAAAATCTCTCGACGGCGAAATACTTGATACTACTTTTATGAGTGCTGCAAAATTAAGAGCATTTTTTAAAGAGCAAATCAAAGATGCAAAAAATAAAGATGTATTATTTTCATTGCACCTTAAAGCAACAATGATGAAAGTTTCCGACCCTAAAATGTTCGGGCATGCTGTTGCAGTTTTCTATGAAACTGTTCTTGAAAAACATTCAGAAACTATTAAAAAACTCGGCGTAAATTTAAATAACGGTATTGCCGATTTATATTCAAGAATTCAAAACCTACCCGAAAGCAAAAGAACGGAAATTGAGAATGACATTACAGAACTCTATAAAGTTATGCCCGATATTGCAATGGTTGATTCCGACAAAGGTATAACAAATTTACATGTTCCTAATAACATTATAATTGATGCTTCTATGCCTGTTATCATTCGCGACGGCGGACAAATGTGGAATGCACAAGGCAAACTTCAAGACACAAAAGCAATCATACCTGACAGAAGCTATGCTACATTATATCAGGTAGTTATTGAAGATTGCCAAACAAACGGACAATTTAATCCCGCAACAATGGGAAGTGTGGCAAATGTCGGCTTAATGGCTCAAAAAGCAGAGGAATACGGTTCACATCCTACAACATTTGAAATTCCGAAAGCAGGAACAGTAAAAGTTATTGATTCAGTCGGAAATACTTTAACAGAGCACGAAGTTGAAAAAGGTGATATTTGGAGAATGTCGAGAGCAAAAGACATTCCTGTTCAAGACTGGGTAAAACTTGCTGTTACAAGAGCAAAAGCAACAGGTTCTCCTGCAATTTTTTGGTTAGATAAAAACAGAGCACATGATGCAAATATAATTTCAAAAGTTGAAACGTATTTAAAAAACTATGATGTTTCCGGTCTGAATATCAGAATTATGAAACCTGATGATGCTATGAAATTCACTTTAGAAAGAACCAGAAAAGGAGAAAACACAATATCGGTAACCGGAAATGTTCTCAGAGATTATCTAACAGATTTATTTCCTATTCTTGAACTCGGAACAAGTGCAAAAATGCTTTCGATAGTTCCTTTATTAAAAGGCGGAGGTTTATTTGAAACAGGAGCCGGAGGTTCAGCACCGAAACATGTTCAACAATTCTTAAAAGAAGGGCATTTACGTTGGAATTCCTTAGGAGAATTTTTAGCATTAACAGTTTCATTAGAACATCTTGCAAATACTTTTAACAACAAAAGAGCACAAGTTCTTGCAGATACACTTGATGCAGCAGTAAGCGATTATCTTGAAAACAATAAAGCACCCTCGCGAAAAGCCGGAGAATTAGATAACAGAGGAACACATTATTTTCTTGCACAATATTGGGCAAAAGCTCTTGCAAATCAAAATGAAGATACAGATTTAAAAGAAAACTTTATAAATATATATGAAAAATTAAAGAATAACGAAGAGAAAATATTACATGAAATTGCAAACGCAGAAGGAAAACCTACCGATATCGGCGGCTATTATTATCCTGATACTGAAAAAGCAGGGGAAGCAATGCGACCTTCAGAAACATTCAATAAAATAATTGACAATATAAACTAAAAGTTATTAATCATGAACAGTAAAAAAGTAGAACAAGCATTAAATAAACAAATTGAGTTAGAGCATTTTTCTTCTCAATTATATTTGGCAATGGCATCTTGGACAGAAAAAAACGGATACAACGGCTCGGCAAATTTCTTATATGCTCATTCCGATGAAGAAAGAGAACACATGCTAAAACTGTTTCATTATGTTAACGACAGAGGCGGACATGCAATTGTTCCTAAAGTTGAGCAACCTGAACTGGAATATAAATCAATTCAAGACATCTACAAACAAATATTTGAACATGAAAAAATGATTTCAAATGAAATTAATGAGCTTGTAGGGCTTTGCTACGATGAAAGGGATTTTACGACACAAAGTTTCTTGCAATGGTATGTTGAAGAACAAATTGAAGAAGAAACCCTTTTCGGCAATATCTTGGACAAATTAAATTTGTTGGGAGGCGACAAAGCAGAAATGTATATGTTTGATAATGAAATGGAAAAATTAACCAACTCACAAGCACAAGAAACCGGAAAGTAAAAACAAATACCGAATAGAAAGGCTCTTACTTTAATTAGTGAGGGCTTTTTGTTTTTAACAATTTGCTTTTATGTTATATTTTTTGTAAATTTAACTAGGGTTTGCTGAAAAGCTCACAGGTGCATTAGATTTCAAGTTTCTCGTTTGAAGTCGTATATAAATACTGCGAAATAAGAGAAATTTGAAAGATAGTGTGCCTGTGGGCAGCTAAAATATTTTACACAAGTGCAGGGAAATAGGGCGAAATGAATTAAAAACCTTGCACTTGTATATGTAAATAATTTTATAAATGACTGAAAAATAAATATATTAGCGTTTTTCAGCAAGCCCTAACTAAACTGTTATCTAACCAAAATATAATACCATGAAATACGAATACTTCTGTCCCACCTGCTCATCATCTTTAACCGTAAAAAACAATATTGTTCTTACAATTCAAAAGAACAACGGAATATCCGGAATAATATTCCTCGACACAAAATTAGGAGACTATTCAACAGTAAAGCATTCATCTTTAAAAGTTTCCGAAGGCGAAATTGTTAAAACTTTCTGTCCTGTTTGCCATAAAGATTTACTTTGTTTGCCGGATAAAAATCTTGCAGGCTTAACAATGAAAGATAGTGACGGTGAAAACCTTACAGTTCTTTTTTCAGTAAAATACGGCGAGGAATCAACCTATGTTGTAAAAAATAAAAAAGTTAAAGAAACTTTTGGGAAGCATGCAAAGAATATGGACTTTGAATCTTTATCTTTGTGTAAGTAAATAAGAAAAAGTCTCCTGAAGATTTTCAGAGACTTTTTCTGTATTTTTTATTTAATCATCACTTTCGTATTATAAATAATTTCTCCTGAGTTTATTCTGATAAAATAAATCCCTTTTGATTGATTACTCAAATCTATTTGATGAACATTTGAAGTACTGCCGGATTGATAAATAACTTTTCCGCTTACCGTTCGAACCTCAACTGTTATTTCGGAAGTATTTAATTCTCCGAAATCAATTGCAAACATTCCGTTATTAGGATTCGGAATAATTGAAATATTATTTTCTAATGTTTCAACTGCATTTGATGCCATTATAACATTAATTGTTTTATCAGCATCTGTATCAACTGCTCCTGTTGCATTATTATAACCGTTTTTAGTAACCGTATAAGCAACACCGGTTCCTTCTGCACAATTATTAAATACAGCTATTCCGGATGCATCAGTATTAATTGTTTGGCTGTCAAAGTTAACAGCTGCTCCTTCAATTGCATTAGTTCCGTCATTTACATCAAATGTAATAGTATAGGTTGCTACCCCGTCAACACAAGTAATATTAGTAACCCAGCCGTCTCTTGTTACTGAACCGTCACTTGTAAATACAAATGTTAATGCACCGTCTGCATTTGTAGCCGTAATATTTGTCGGAGGCATATTATCCTCATCATATTGTCCTATTAAGTTAGTTGCATCCGTTGCATCATAAACATACAAATAATCATAACCGCCTTCTGTTGCAAATGATACAAATTCAACATTAATCATTTTTCCTGCTGTTCCGGGTAAAAATGTCATTGTAATATTTTCATCGCTTTGATAAGCTCCGTTTGCCCCGCCGGTATCATAAAACGCAGCATTACAAATTGTAACTGTTCCGCTTGTCATAGGATATTGTTCGCCGCCTGTATTAAAAGACCACACATCGCAACCTGTTGCCGTACCGATACTATTTGTCGGCAATACAGCCCAATAATAAGTAGTTTCAGGATTAACCGTAATTGCAAACTCAGTTGAAGTAACTGTTACGGGAGTATTCGTATAAGGGTCAGGGTCTGTCCCGAAATAAACATCATAAGAAGTTGCTCCCATAGCAGAACTCCACGAAATATTTAATGGGAAAACATTGGTTGCTCCGTTTGAGGGAACAGGATTTATTGAACAAGCAGGAGGTGTTGTTGCAGAAAAGCAATAAACATCAGCTGCCCAACCCGAACGTGTTACAGATGCATCGCTTGTAAAATGAAATGTTAAACCGTTAGCTCCCATAAATGGTCCTGTCGGAGGTGCATCCTCATCAAAAGGACTTCCTGCTACTTGCGGGTAACTTGTATCCGGTCCGTCATGAATATACAAATAGTCATATCCGCCTTCTGTTGCAAACTCCGTAAATTCAACAACTACAAAATCTTCTCCTCCGCCGGGTAAGAAAGTTAATGTTTCGTTCTCGCTTGAAGCATACTCTCCTGTTTCACCGCCGGAATCATAAAATGTTCCGGTACAAACAGTATAAGGACCTGCATCGCTGATTAAATAAACAGGTATTATCCCTATAATAATATTTTGATTATCAACACCCGTATATTGATTTGATGCACCTGCTGCGATATCAATTTGCACCTCAACCGGGCTGCCGAGAGGTGTTGCAACGTCAGCTGTTGCTCCGGTAAAAACAAAATCTTGTGAAGCTCCTGCCGCTAAGCTAACACCGGAAACAAAAGTTCCGCCGAGAGTCAAATAGTTATTAGGATCATTGCTTTCAGATAACGTTCCGTTGAAAACTGCTGTTGCATGTCCTGAATTTGTTATCGTAAAATTAATATCTGCTGTTTCAGCAGGGTCTAAAATGCCGTCTGCATTATCATCATTTGTAATAAATACACTTCCGATTGAAATTGCAGGAGCATTAACGGTTACATTTTTGGTATAATCCCAAGTATCTGTTCCGTCTGTTATTGAAATATCGACAGCAACCATATATTGATCTGGTAAATTGTCGGCAACAGTTAAGGTAAATACACCTGAACTTGGTGCAGTAACAGTACCGACAGTAACATCACCATATACAAAAGTAGGGTTGGCAATACTTGCATTTACATCAGAAGTTGAAACAGTAGCAGAAACTCCTGTTGCAGGATCAGCTCCTACATTCTCTAAAGCTATATCTAAATTAATCGTTTGCCCGTAATCAACAACATTATTATAAGTATTTACAATCATATAAGGTCCGGATAGTGCAGCTGCCGGAACAGTTGTCATATAAGGAATATACTGAGGTTTTGTAACCACTATATCAACATCTCCGCCGGAAGTTACGGGAATAATAGGGACATCAACAGTTCCTGTTGCATCAACTAATGCAGCACCGTGAAGAATACCGTCTTTTGAAATTGCAACATAAGAACCCGGCTCTGCATCAACCGTATAAGTTGACATACCGATAGGTAATATTGCCATGTGGCTTACTGTATTTGTTGAACCTTGCGTATAAAAAGGAACTAAAGAAGGGTCTCCCAAACAATTATATGCCTCCCAATAATATAAAGGATTTGAATGTTGAGGATAGCCTGCAACATCAACTTCCGTTACAGCTAAATTTCCGAGAAAAACGGTTGCATCAACTGTTACATAGTCACTTACAAACATTCCGTCATATACTCCGTAAGTTGTTTCTCCAAAAGTAGGTACATACCCGCCATTGTCACCTTGAATGGGAAAAGCACCGACTGCCCAATAAAAATCTTCAAACCAATAGGATGATGGTGATGAACCGATATAGGCAACTGCTCCTTTATTTTCTGCTCTTATCCATGCTTCGCCTATACATTCTAAATAACCGAAATCTGCCGATAAACAACAGTTTCCTACAGCAAGAGGATATTTGTTTGTATTTGTCATTGAATTTATATCAGAAATTGATAAACCAGGGTCAGCCCATACAGTTTCTGCACAATGTGCAGTATAATTTATGAATGAAACCGAAATTCTTGCATTATCATAGCATCCGGTATAAGATGATAAATAGTCATTAACATTTGTGAAACCGTGAGATGCATTAAAATAATTTTGTGTTCCGTATTGAATTGTAGGTTGACCGACATTCGGATTCCAGGTAGCATCAGCACCTGCAATTAAAGTTACATCATCTAAATATGTAGGATCGGCAAATTCATATCGTTCATGATATAATGTTTTGTCTATAATTGGCTGTAACTCTGTTAAGTTATTTGCAGAAAAACGCCCGTAATACATTTCAGGAAAATAATCTCCGTCTTGGCTGAAATAATAAAGGTCTGTTTGTTTGCCTGAATTTACACCTACTTGCGAGGAAGGAATTTGAGCAACATCACCTACAAATAAACAGAAACTCGGAGCAGGATCTGTTGGTGTTCCTGCATCGTAATGAGATTGCACCCATGCTTTAATTGAAGCAACATCACTATACCCTTCGTCAGTATAATTTACAATAACATTAAAACCTTTTTTAGTTTTCCATAAAATATAGGGAGCTAATGCCGTTTCAAACATTCTGTCGGCAAGAATCAACATTTTAACAGGATATTTTGTTAAATCAGGATGATCATCTATTACTGTTTTAGTATTCAGTAATTTACTGTAAACACTTTCGAAAAAAGGTGAATATGTAGCTTGTTTAATGTATTCGGTTTTACTTACATTACTATTTGTAAAGATTACTTCAACTTCTATGTTGTTATAAACTTTTACTGTTCCGTCAGTCGGGTTATAATTTACGGGAGATACAGAAAGTTTAGCTATTCTGACACCACGCATGGTTCCTTGAATTTCAACATCTGCCATATTAAAAGCAGAATATGTTTTTGAAGCATAAGCTGCTTTATTATATCTGAACTTTACTTTTGTGGGGTCTTCACTTTTATTAACATCCGGTTGTGCAGGAATAATAAGGTTATTAATTCCGAAATCAGATAATTTATATTCTTGAACAGTATAGTTTTTAACTTTTACATTAACTTCGGCTCCGAAAGGAACTTCTATTAATTTACTGTATGCAGGAAGTTTTGGGTCTCCTATATTACCGGTAAACCTTGCACCGGGAATTGAGATTTCATCAAATGTTCCTTCTGAAGTTTTAACCGTGAAACTTCTGATTTGAGAATGATTAAAAGTAAGATTTAACTTTTCGTAAGAATTTTCACTCATTTCAACTGCATTCTTCTCTGAACTTAATGGAATTACACCTTGTTGGGCAAACCCGGCAAACAGAAACAATACCATTGTCAGTAATGTAAGTAATATTTTTTTCATAATGTTAAATATTTTTTAATTTATACTTAGATAAGTGCAACTTAACTGATGATAAACAACAAGAAAGGTTGCATCAAAATTTCTGCAATATAGTAGAAAAAATAAAAATAACAATGGTTTTTTATCACATTTTTTTCTAAAAAAACAAAGCTTTAATTAAATTTGCAAATACAAAAAAAGATTAATAATTATGATTGATATAAAAGAACTGAATGAAAAGATTAAAAACGAAAGTGTTTTCGCAGATACAATTCGTAATGAAATGAACCGTGTAATTGTCGGGCAGAAACACATGATTGACAGTTTACTGACAGGTTTACTCACAGGCGGTCATATACTTTTAGAAGGTGTACCCGGGCTTGCAAAAACATTGGCAATAACATCGTTAGCAAAAATTATTAATGCCAAATTCAGCAGAATTCAGTTTACACCTGACTTGCTGCCTGCTGATTTATTGGGAACTATGATTTACAGCCATAAAACAGAAGAATTTATTACCAAAAAAGGACCTATTTTTGCAAATTTTATTCTCGCCGATGAAATTAACAGATCCCCGGCAAAAGTACAAAGTGCTTTACTTGAAGCAATGCAGGAAAAACAAGTTACAATCGGACAAAATACATTCAAATTAGAAGAACCTTTTATGGTTTTGGCAACTCAAAACCCTATTGAACAAGAAGGAACATACCCTTTACCGGAAGCACAAGTTGACAGATTTATGCTTAAAGTTATTATTGATTACCCGAAAAAAGACGAAGAGCAACTAATTATACGACAGAATATTGCTAAAACATACCCGGAAATTAATACATTGTTAAGTACAGATACTATTTTAAGAGCAAGAGAGATTGTAAAAGAAATATATTTAGACGAAAAAATAGAACGGTACATAATTGATATTGTATTTGCATCTCGAAATCCGAAAGACTACGGTTTAAACGAATACGAAAATTTAATTTCATTCGGTGCATCACCGAGAGCAGGAATAAATTTAGCATTAGCTGCAAAAGCTTATGCCTTTATTCAAGGCAGAGGGGCTGTATTCCCGGAAGATGTAAGAGCTGTTTGTAAAGATGTAATGCGTCACAGAATTGGTTTGACTTATGAAGCAGAAGCTGAAAATATAACATCCGAAGATATTATAACGGGAATATTGAATGTTGTTGAAGTTCCGTAGAAAATAAATAACCTGAGACTCAAAACATTTCAAAAAAGGCAGAAAACTTATTTATTTTCTGCCCTTTTTAAATTATTGTACTTCTAATATTTATTTCAGAATTAAATATAAAGCAAAAATTAGTCCCGGAAGATAAAATAGTAGCGTTAAGAGTAAATCAAGCCAGAAATTTGTTGTAAGACCGTTTTCTAACAGAAGAACAGCAAGAGGGGGAATTAAAATTGCAACAATTACAAGCAAAATAGTATCATATTTTGAATTTTCATTGTTTTTTATCCTTTTTGCTATTTTTGTAAGTCTTTTAGTAATAAGTCTCTGTTTAAATTTATTATTTTTTGTTACTTGTTTATCCTGTACAATTTTGTTATTGTCAGAGGTTAAAAAAGATGATTCTTTTTTATTAGCGGAATTACTTTCTGCTGCAAAAACTAAGTTTGAGCTAATACCGAAAAAAAATAAAACGATTAATAGATACTTAACTGATTTCATGTGTATAAATTTTTATGATTAAATTAATTATTTTGCTGTTCTTAAATTTATCAACGTAAGTACAAAAATAAAAAAAATTAAATAATTGAAAAATAATTTCCATTATTCCCATTCAATAGTTGCAGGAGGTTTTGAACTTATATCGTAAACAACTCTGTTAATTCCCCTCACACGATTTATTATTTTATTAGAAACTTTTGCAAGAAATTCATGCGGAAGATGTGACCAATCCGCTGTCATTCCGTCTGTTGAACCGACAGCTCTTAAAACAATTGTGCTTTCATAGGTTCGTTCATCGCCCATAACTCCTACCGATTTTACCGGCAATAATATTGTTGCTGCTTGCCAAACTTCATTATACAAATCTGCATCTTTCAATTCTCTTATAAAAATATCATCAGCATCCTGTAAAATACAAACTTTTTCAGGGGTAATATCTCCGAGAATTCGAATTCCCAACCCCGGTCCCGGGAAAGGATGCCTTCCTAAAAGTTCTTTTTTAATGCCGAGATTTTTTCCTATTCTTCTGACTTCATCTTTAAACAATAAACGTAAAGGTTCTACAATTTTTAATTTCATGTAATCGGGCAATCCTCCTACATTATGATGAGATTTTATTGTAGCTGACGGGCCTTTAACCGAAACAGACTCAATAACGTCAGGATAAATAGTGCCTTGTGCAAGCCACTTAATATCAGCAAGTTTCGATGACTCTATATCGAAAACATCTATAAATTTACTGCCTATTGCTTTCCGTTTTTTTTCGGGTTCTGTTATTCCTTTTAACACTTTATAAAAATCTTCTTTTGCATCAACGCCCATCACATTTAAACCCATACCTTTGTATGAATTTAATACATCTTCGAACTCATTTTTTCTGAGAAGTCCGTTATCTACAAAGATACAAGTTAAGTTTTTCCCTATTGCTTTATCCAGTAAAACTCCGGCAACTGTTGAATCAACGCCGCCCGATAAACCGAGAATTACTTTATCATCCCCGATAATTTCTCGTAGTTCTTTAATTGAACTTTCAATAAAGGATTCCGGAGTCCAGTCTTGCTCAATTTTGCAAATATCAACAATAAAATTTTTAAGAATCTGCTTTCCTTCTGATGTATGATACACCTCCGGATGAAATTGCAAACCGAATGTTTGTTCATCTTTAATTTGAAAAGCTCCGACTTCAACATCTTCTGTTCCGGCAGTTATTTCAAAGTTTTCGGGTATTTTCACTATAGTATCTGCATGCGACATCCAAACTTGTGTATCCGCGGTAACATTTTGGAACAACGGATTTTTGTTGTTTACAAACTTCAAATTTGCCCTGCCGTATTCTCTGTGTTTTGAAGGAACAACTTTTCCGCCGAAAGAATGAGCTAAATGCTGTGCACCGTAACACACCCCGAGCAACGGCTTCAATCCTTTTATTTTTCTAATATCAGGAACAGGGGCATTTTTGTCTCTCACAGAAAACGGACTTCCCGATAAAATTACACCTTTTACGGAAGTATCAATTTCAGGAAAATTATTAAACGGCCATACTTCACAATAAACATTTAATTCTCTTATTTTCCTTGCTATCAAACGAGTATATTGAGAGCCGAAATCTAATATAATAATCTTATTTTGCATCAGTTTGGAAAGATTGAAACTTTTTAATTATTTAAGAATTACTTTTTTATATAAAGATCTAAATAAATAGGTAAATGGTCACTGAATCCGTCATGAAATTTAAAGCCTATATAAGTTCTGAACGGTTTTACTCCGATATATTGTTCATCCGGTTCTAAAAGAAACGGTGCTTCAAAAACATGAGCATCATCAACTGTCATATTTATTTTGTTATCTTTGTTTAATAACGAACCGGAAACGATTATTTGATCTAATACTCCCCATTCTCCCTGATATTTATGAGTTCCTTTTCCTTTTTCTTCCTGAAGGTAATATGCTAAATTGTATAATGCCTCGTCATTAATTAAATCATACTTATTTTTTGCTTTTAATGCATCTGTAACACTATGGTTATCAGGATAATCATTCAAATCACCCATAATAATAATATTCGGATTTATATCTGTCGAAAAAAGAGAATCAACCTTTCTTCGTAAAACTGTTGCTGCATAAACTCGCTTTCTGTCAGTTTCTAATTGTCCGCCCCATCTTGAAGGCCAATGGTTTATAAAAATATGCAAAGTATCATTGTTAGTGTTATACCCTTTAACATATAGGATATCTCTTGTGGGTTTATTCACATCAAAAGGAAAAGTAACTCGAACAGCTTCATAATCAATCGGCGTAAATTTATCTTTTCGGTATAACAAACCTACATCAATACCTCTTCTGTCAGGAGATTCTTTATGAATAATTCTGTACGGAAACTTTTTTAATGCTGTTTGTTTTATTATTCCTTCCAGAACAAACCTGTTTTCAATTTCGCACAAACCTACTATTTCAGGAAGTTCCCATTGACCTATTGCCGTAATAACTTTTGAAACATTATTTATTTTTTTATAATACCTTCCTATACTCCAATGCCTTACACCTTCGGGAGTAAAAGCTTCATCAATTTTTAAAGTATCATCATAAATATCAAATAAGTTTTCGGTATTATAAAACATTATCCTCATATCGCCTCTCGGAAACTCATAATCATTTAATGATTGTGCATTAATACCTGCTGAAAAAACAATTAACAGCATGAATAAATATATTTGTCTGTAATTTAACATCATATCTTTATTTGATAAATATTCTTTTAATATAGTGTATTAATACTGCAATTATTATCCAAGAAATATTTACAAGCATAAATACAGTAAAAAATTTAAAAATTGCGGTTGAAGTATTAAAAATTGAATCAATACTTTTTTTGAATTTATATGTTTCAGTTTCAAAGTTTAAGGAAAAATGTGTAATTATTGCCATTACAGCATAAGTTATTAATGCGATTAAAAAAATAGAAAGTAGTGTTTTTAATACTGCCGGCATCTTATTTTCTTTATTTTTATTATCTTTACTCATTCGTTGCAAATTTAATATAAGATTTTAATAAAAATTATTAAATATGAATAAAATAATCCTTTTTATTTTTCTGTTTGCTATAGTTTCAACCAACAGTAATACCGGTTATTCACAAGTAAATCGAAAATTCACTGCCGACAGCTTAATTTCGGAGTTAAGGTCTTATTACACGCTGCAAGAAGTTGGTACTGAAACCAATAATGCAACTTCTGAAAAAGATTCGGTTATTTCAATACTTGAGAATAATTGGAACTCCTCAATCAGTTCCGAAGAAAAAAATTCAATAATTAAAATCACAAATTATCAAATATCCAGGAGGTTCAACAAAAACACAACTATTTGGGATTTTTTCAGAACTGTTACCTATTTAAAACAAAACAATCAAACAAACTTCACTCCGTGGTTAAGTATGCTTGAATATATGTCAGGTTCTTCATTATTTACATCTGAAAAAGTAAAAAACTTTATTACAAACACCTATCTGTTATCTCACCAAAATTATCTTTCAAAAACATCTTCCGTAAGATGGAAAATAAAAGATAATACAAATTATAAATTCGAATTTGATGAAAAAAATAAAACATTCAATATTTCGGTCCCTACAACTCAGTTAGAGGCATACAGTATTGATAATGATACAATAAGGATATTCAATACTAAAGGTAACTATAATATGCTTGAATCAAAGTGGACGGGAAAATACGGAAAAATTACTTGG
Organism: Bacteroidales bacterium; assembly: GCA_021648725.1. Taxonomy (NCBI): domain Bacteria; kingdom Pseudomonadati; phylum Bacteroidota; class Bacteroidia; order Bacteroidales; species Bacteroidales bacterium. Next base: position 49,168 of record JAKISF010000009.1, read on the forward strand.
GAAAAATATGACATTCCTTCTTCAACGATGAATGTTAAATTAAAAAACTACAAAATTAACATGAAAAAAACGGAATTTACTGCTGATTCCGTAACATACACAAATAAAAATATTTTAAAAAATGAGATATTAGGTAAAGTAAAGCATATTGTATCTTTAAGAGCATATAAAGACGGCTTATTTCCGCAATTCAGATCATACAGAAACGATTATAAAATAAAAAGCAAGCAAGAAAATATAGTATTTACAAGCGGTATTGAAATGCGAGGAAAAACATTAAGATATGTCGGAACAGATGCAGTTCCTGCAATTGCCGAATATATAAAAGCCGGTAATAAGTATCTGAAATGCCGATCCGAAAGTTTCTCATCCTTAGAAAAATATTTAAAATCAAACCAAGCTTACATAACATTGTATATTGCTGATAATGATTCGATAACACACCCAAATGTTTCCTTAACTGTTAAAGAAGATGAATTTTCGTTCATAAGAAATCATGACGGTACAGGAAAAAGACCGTTTTATAATTCATATCAAAAAACATATATTACAGTTGACAATATTGTTTGGAATATGAAGGATTCTTTAATTCGTTTTTATTCAAGACTCGGAAATGACGGACAATTTAAATCTTTTGATTATTTTACAAAAGCAGATTTTACTAAACACAGAATGTATGAAACAACAAATCCGCTATTTGACATAAAAAAATATACAAGAAAATTAGGTTCCCGAGAGTTTTTTGCACAAGATTATGCAGCTTTTATTCGCAAACCTCAAACAGCAACAATACACAGGCTAATGGGGCTTTGGTATGAAGGGTTTATTGATTACAACCCTAAAACAAAATATGTAATTGTAAGACAAAAACTGTACGATTACATTAAATACTTCTTTGAAAAAAAGGATTATGATGTCATAAATATAACTGCCAAAGGAAAAACAAGAAAAGGAGAAACCGAGTTGTTTCCTCTCACAAATGCAGTTTATGATATTAAAACAAACCAAATGGCATTATTCGGAGTTGAGCAAGTAATTTTGAATGAACGAAAAAAAGTAGGATTAATACCGCACAGGCAAATGTTGATACTGGGATATAACAGAAATTTAATATTCTCGGGAAGGCTTCGTGTAGGTCTTGCAGATTTTTACGGAAACGGCTTTTCATTTAATTATAAGAACTATGACATAAGTTTTACCGAAATCGACTCCCTTATATACAGAGTTTGGGATGAGGAATTAACAGAAAACGGAAAAAAGATGAAAGCTAAATTCTTGAATTCAACTATTGAAAACGTATCAGGAAAAATAAGGATTGATGTAAGCTCAAATAAATCCGGAGCAAAAAAGATAGAACAATTTCCTAAATTTATTTGCTCAGATACATCTTATGTATATTACGACAAAAGAAACAAACAAGGAAATGTCTATAGCAGAGATAAATTTTATTTCAAAAACTTCCCTTTTACTCACGACAGCTTACTTTATTTAACAAAAGATAACTTAACAATACCCGGAAGATTAATTGCAGGGGGCATATTACCGAATTTTGAAGATACTCTTTCAGTTCAGAAAGATTATTCTTTAGGTTTTATTCATCAAACTCCTGACGGCGGATTTCCGCTGTTCAGCGGCAAAGGAACATTATCATCATTAAACAACGAAATGAACAGCTACATCAAGCTAAGTAACAGCGGATTAGAGGCGAACGGAGTTGCAAAGTGGAACAATACTACAATTGCAACAAAAGACTTTACACTCTATCCCGATTCTCTTACAACATTGGCTGATGAAATTGAAATAAGTGAATTTGTGAATCAAGAAACTTATGCCGAATTTCCTGTTGTAAAAGGAAAGTTAGTTCAAACAACTTGGGATGCACTCAGCGATGTAGTAAGATATAAAACCACCGGAATTGCAGCAGAAATGTATGATGAAAAAGTTAAGTTCTCAGGTTCTTTTGAATACAGACCAAAAGAATTAACCGGAAGCGGAAGAGCAAAAGTTGATGAAGGAACTATTTATGCAGAAGATTTTACATTTAATAAAAAATCATTCCTCTCTGATAAAGCTGATGTTATTATAAAAGAGGATAATTCCGAAGAAAAAGATGTAATAATTAAAAATATGAAATCTTTTGTTGATATTAATTCAGGAAAAGCTGTTTTTCAAGAAAGAGAAGATGAAGAATCGTATGTTAATTTCGTAAATGATGAATATATGAGCTATCCGAATCATTTGGTTTGGCATACCGGAAAAGGGAAAATTAATATGAACTATAATATGAATAAGTTTACAAATCCCCTGTTCTCAAAAGAAGAAATTCTGCTTGACAGTGCATATTTAATTGATTATTGCAGATTTGATAAGGCTTTATTTTCAAGTACATACGGAGATTTAAAATTTATTTCTACAAATATTAATCAAGATTCTTTAATGTTTTTCGGAAGCAGAGCAAATTATTATACCGGCAACAAAAAAATAATTACAAAAGACGTTCAAAAAATTATTGTTGCAGATATAGTAGTAACACCAAGCAGCAATGTAGTAATTGATGAAAACGGTGAAATGGAAAAGCTGTTAAAAACTACGGTAAAAGCAAGAGGCGTTCATAATATTTCGGAAGTTGACATTAAAATAAACAGCAGTAAGAAATATGTTGCGTCATCAGGTATTTATCAATACGAAGACATGAATAGAAAATTACAAAATATTAATTTCGATAATATAACCTATGATGTTAAAAAAGAAGCATCTGTTGCTCACGGTTTTATAGAGCAATATGAAAAATTTACGTTAAACCCTTGGTTTGATTACTACGGAGATGTTTATTTTAATGCATCAAAAGACCGTTTAAATTTTGAAGGTTTTGCAAAACTAATACATACCTGCCCTTCCGTGCCGCAATGGTTTTATTTTAAATCAGAAATTAACCCTGACAGTATTTATTTACCTCTTGAACCTCGTTTACACTCTGACATTGCATCTAACAAAGCAAGAGTTTATGCCGATGTTATGTCTTCAAAGGATTCAATACACACTTTCCCGGTATTTTTGTCAGCCGACCCGTACGGAAATTCAGAGTCTATATTATCTCTGAGAGACAGTTCTTTCTACGTAGCTTATAATCAGAATGAAAACATGTATCAAATAACAACTTTGAATAAATTTAACGACAGAACATTACCCGACAAATATTTAGATTTAAAAAGAAGTACATGTATTGTACACGGTGACGGCGACATAATACTTTCAAAATCAATCAAAATAAATGATTTCGGAAGTGTAGGCGAGCTCAGATTTGACACAAATGCCGATGAAGTTACTATGGGAACTCTCACATATATGGATTTCTTCTTCTCTAAAAAAGCATTAGATATTTTAACTGAAAAACTTAAATTAAATATTAGTTTATCAGCAGTTCAAGTTCAAAACAATACTTATAAAAAAACAATGAGCCAATTATTAGGTGTTGAAGAAACAGAAAAGATGCTCTCGGAAATGTCAATAAACGACGGAAAGCCAAAGAAATTCCCCGATAAACTTAAAAAAACAATTGTTTTTACAAATCTCGCTTTTAAATGGGATGCCGAATCAAAATCATTTAAATCAATAGGAAAAATAGGCATTTCAAATATAGGAAACCAAATGATTAATAAATATGTAAATGGTTATATTCAAATAAGAAAAAGAAGAACCGGCGATAAAATATTTATTTATCTTGAAACATCTGAAAAAGAATGGTTTTTCTTCACATTCTCAGGAGGAATAATGCGAACACTATCTTCTGTTAGTGAATACAACCAAACTATTGCAGATTTGAAAACAAAATATAAAAAACAAAAAACCGAAAAAGGCATTTTTAATTATATGCTCACGAATACAGAAACAAAAAATCTTTTTATTTATGCGTTTACGGGTGTTCACCCTGCAATTGATGATTTTGAGGATGAAGGAGAAAATAACAATGATGAAAATAACGAAGACAATTATTAATACAACTTACCTTGCCGAGTATTTTGTTTTATAAATTGTTTTTTAATTTTTTCAACTATTTCAAAATTTTTAAGACCTCCCCATTTCGGAGCAATCAATAAATCTGCCGGAGATTCACTAATAAATCTTTCAATAATAATCTCCGGTTTTAATCTTTCGGCAAATTGCACAACAAAATCAATATATTCTTCAGCTGAAAACAAATTAAACATTTCAGGAGTTTCCTTAAATTGCTTTGCCATTTTTGTGCCTTTTATTATTTGAAGTTGGTGTAATTTTAAAGTTTCAAAAGGCAAGTTTGATATTATTTTTGCATGAGATAAGTTTTCTTCTCTGCTGTCGCCCGGCAAACCGAGAACATAATGAACTCCTACATGCAAACCTCGTTTTTCAGACAATTCTAATGCAGAAACAGCCTGTGCAAAAGTATGTCCTCTGTTAATCTTCTTCAAAGTTTCTTCATTGCATGTTTCAATTCCGAATTCAAGAATAATATAATACGTTTCTGCAAGTTTTTGTAAATAATCTAAAATTTCTTCATTAACACAATCGGGTCTTGTAGCAACGACTAAGCCTGTAACTCCTTCAACTTTTAAGGCTTCGGCATAATAATTTTTTAAGGTTTGCAAATCAGCATAAGTATTTGAATATGCCTGAAAATAAGCAAGGTACTTTTGCGTTTTATATTTTTCTGCAAAAAAAGCAATACCTTCTTTTAATTGTTGCGAAATTGTTTTTTTCGGACTGCAATAAAAAGGGTTAAACGTATTATTGTTACAATAAGTGCAACCTCCCCTGCCCTTGCTTCCGTCTCTGTTCGGGCATGTAAAACCGGCATCAACTGCAATTTTTTGAATTCTGGTGTCAAATTTTTTCTTAAAATATGATGAAAAGTCGTTATATGGATTATTATTTCCCCAACTGTATGTTTTCTCTTTCTTCAAATTAGGAATAATAAATATAAAGCCGGCTTTATTGTTTAAAAAATTAAGTTAATTTATTTTTTAGTTTCACTTTCAATAATATCAAAAGCTTGTTCGTAGCCTATTTTTTTTGCTATAATTTTTTTATCTTTATCTAATAAATAAAGAACCGGAGAAGATGTTATATCATAATTTTTTCTGAAAGAGTCAAAAGGATTCCAGGCATTTACCCAATCATTCAAATTATGTTTTTTAATGAACTCTAACCAATCTTTAATATCTTTTGTATGCTTTTTCCAGTCGGTTAAATCCTTTTGCATATACATTGCAATAACCTTAACATTTTTTTCTTTCATTCCTTTTTCAATATACATTTCATGAAACTTTGGGGTTTCTTCTCGGCAATGGCTACAGCTCGGTGTCCAAAACCAAATAATTGTATATTCTGCCGTAACATCTTTCAAAGCATAGGTTTCCTCAAACTTAGTCAAATAATCTTGCAATAACCCAACTTTTAAATTATACTTTATTATGCTGTCGGCTTCTGATTTTTCAATTTGCAAACCTTTGCTTTTATAATTTTCTTCTTCGTCCAATAAAGCATTAATTTTTAAAGTGTCAAAAGGAGCTAAGTTATAATTAATATTATATGCCTGATTTCCGATTAAACATTTCTTTTTATTTGCAATTTTATTTTTTAAATCGCTTATAAATTTAGTATCACTCCATTCAGCTTCTTTTATGTAGTATTTTTCTGCAATATGAACATAAACGTTTTCTGCGGTCATAACTTGGCTCGAAGCATATTTATTAAACAAATAAACCATCATAAATCTAAACAGTTCTTTGTTGGTTTTTGATTTTTCTATTAATATATCAACTTCGGGAATAAGAGTATCCGGATGTTGCATTAAAACTTTATCAATATATGTTTCAATTGTACTTTCATAAATTGGTGTACGCAATAAACCGGGGTCGGAAACATCAAAATTATCAAAATAGTGATGCCTGAACCAAAAATATTGTTCTTTTTTATCTGTTATGGTTTTGGGAACTTCAGGGCGACGTGTTGCAATTAAAAATTTAATAAAAAACAAACCGGAGTTTTCCGAAACAACTTTATTATGGTATTTATTCATATCTTCTCTTATTTGTTTCATCTGCCCGTCAATTTCTTTTACTTTATTTTTATCTGCTTTAAATTCTTCACGTTTTTTCATTAAATCTTCTTGCTCTTTACTTGCTTTACGCATATGTTTTTGGTAGTCCATAAAGATAAGGTTTTCCTCTGATTTCTTGAAACTTACTGTTTCTAAAAAGTTAGTTGTATCTGCAATAATTATAAAATCTTGGTCTTTATCTAATATAAAATCAAATTTGTTTTTATTAGGTAAAAATAAAAAGTACATTCCGGTCGGGTATGCTTCTTTTCCTTTAAACACACCAATTCCTTTTGTGTTTAATGTTATTGTATCATCCGGGATAAGTTGCTCATTAAAATAATGACCGATAATCACATCTTGTTTTTTTAAATTCAGGATATTTACTTCAATATTATGTCCTTGCGAAAAACTAAAAAAAGAACCCGTAGCATAAATTAATGTCAATATTATTTTTTTCATCTTATTATTCATATTTAGATTTTTCAATTAAACGTCGTAAAATTAAAAATAATATAGTTTTCTTTAAGAAAACATAATTAATATTTGATACATTATTATAATTTTGTCGGTTCAAAGACTTAAAAACTCACATATTAGTTGCACAAAAAATCTTTTTTATGAAAGTAATCATAGCAGGTGCAGGAGAAGCAGGAACACATTTAGCAAGTCTATTATATAAAGCAAAAAAAGACATTGTTATTCTGGATACGGATAATGAGCGTCTTGAATACCTTGATTCTCATTACGATTTCTTAACACAAAAAGGCTCTGCAACCTCAATAAATGATTTAAAAAAAGCCGGAATTCCTGATGCAGATTTATATATTGCCTTAACTCAAGCAGAAGAAACAAATATTACATCATGTATTTTAGCAAAAAAGTTAGGAGCAAAAAAAGTAATTGCCCGTGTTGATAATATTGAATATTTGGAAGGTGAAAATGAGGAATTTTTTAAAGAGTTAGGAATTGACTCATTAATTTATCCCGAAATTTTAGCAAGTAAAGAAATCCTTAATTTGCTGAACAGTACCGGAGCAAATAAAACCTTCTCATTTGCAAAAGGGAAACTGCAACTTTTTGTTATTACAATTAAAAAAGATGCTCCCATTATATACAAAACCCTTCAAGAAGTTACAAAAGAAGCCGGTGATTTAAATTTCAGAGCCGTTGCAATAACCCGAAAAGATAAAACTATAATACCGAAAGGGTTTAATGCTTTTCATGAAGGCGATAAGTTTTATGTAATTTGCAAAGAAGAAGGAATTGAAAAACTAATGAAGTTGTCGGGCAAAAAGCATTTTAAAGTCGAAAATGTTATGATTATGGGCGGAAGCAGAATCGGCATTAAAACAGCTTTACAATGTGAAAAAAAATGCCACGTTAAACTTTTAGAAAGAAACAGAGAAAAGTGTGAAAAATTAAGTGAAAAGTTAGAAAATACATTAGTTATTCACAGCGACGGAAGAGATACAGAGCTTTTAAAAGAAGAAGGAATATCAGGCACAGATGTTTTTATTGCGGTTACCGGAGATTCCGAAACGAATATTTTAGCTTGTTTGCATGCAAAAAAACTAGGAGTAACAAAAACAATTGCCGAAATTGAAAATATGGACTATCTGCAACTTGCAGAGCAAATGGGCATCGAAAGCGTTATAAATAAAAAAACTATTGCAGCAGGTCATATATATTCTCATATTATGTCTGAGCAGGTTTCTTCCGTTCGATGTTTACTCGGCAGCGATGCTGAAATTTTAGAGTTTACAGTTCCTGACAATGCAAAAATTACAAAAAAGAAATTAAAAGATACAAAATTTCCTAAAAAAGCAATTATAGGAGGTGTAATAAGAGAGGAGGAAGTGTTTATTGCAACAGGTTCAACTCAGATATTACCGGACGATAAGGTTGTTTTATTTGCATTACCGGAAGCTATTGATAAAGTCAGTAAGTTCTTCTAATACGTCTCAAAGGGTTCCCAAACTTGCTTTTTATAATCATCTCTATTGAAACGTTTTGCATCATCAGAAGTTTTAATATTTTCAGTTGTGTATGAAACTTCTTTTAAGAAATCTGTTGCACGATTTGCACTTTCACCCATGTTTATAAAAACTGATTCTCCGTCTTTTATTAATCCACGTTTTAAAGCTTCAAAAAAACCTAAAACGCCGGCTGCTGATGCAGGTCCTATTTTTATAACGCGCTCAAAACCGACTAAACGAGCTAAAGGCACAGCTAATTCTTCATTAACGGGAAAAATTTCTCCTCCGCTTTTCTTAACCAAAGGTCCCATTAAGGGATACATACCGGGGTTACCGGTTGCAATGGTAGGAATTAATGTTTTAGGATTTTCATAAACAGGATAATCTTTTTCCCAACCTTCAGGATATTTTTTTTCTTTTGCGTCTTTCCAAGCAGCAGCCATCGGCGCACAAAGATGCCCTTGTGACAATAAAAATCTCGGTAATTTTCCGAAAATGTTTAGTTCTTCAAAGTCATTATATGCTTTTTCAACCGCAAAAGGTCCCGTTCCGCCGCTTAATGCTTGGATGTAAACGTCAGGTGTTTTACCCGTTACTCGCATCATTTCAAATACTTGTGTTTTTTTAGCTTCTAAACGTAAAGGGTCTAAATTTCCGCCGGTAATTAATAAACCGTGTTTCTTTGCATATTCTGCTGCTACTTTTTTAGCATAAGCATAGTCGCCTTTTACTCGAAATAGCTTTTGACCGTAAGTTCCGATATGTGCTTCGCTGTCGGGTAAAGAATCCTCAGGAACAAATACCGAACATGAAACTCCTGCTTTTGCTAAATAATGTGCAAATGCACTTGCCGTGTTTCCGGTGCTTACAACCACATATTCTTTAATACCTTGCTCTTTAAGAACTGATGCAGCAACCGCACCGCCTTTGTCTTTAAATGTTCCTGTTGCAAAACTTTTATCGTTTCTGTTAATGTAAACTTCAAGATTTAAATTGTACTTTCTTTTGGCATAATCTTCAAAAAAGTCCCAACGTTCAATCGGAGCAACCCCTTCACCTTCTGTTACAATATTTTCTTTGTTTTCAAGCGGTAAGAAATCGAAATAATGCCAAAGACTTTCAGGTTTTGCATCTTTACTGATAAGTTCTAAAAGTTTTTTCTTATCTGTATTATAAACTGTATTGATTTTATTATCCCCACATTTCGGGCATTTTTGTCCGTGTGAAAACCATTCTTTAAAGCCGTTTATTCTATGTCCGCATGTGCGACATTTGAAGTGGAATTTTTTGTTCATTTTATATTTGTTTTTTTGTTTATCTGCAAAGTTATTATTTTCAGAGTTATTCCAAAGGTTTTATTGAACACTGATTATTTCAACTTTGCTCAATATAAATTCAAAAATCACACTACCTTTTGACAATAAAATACGGATTTAAAAGATTCTCTTTATTATAAGCCAGCGGACTTCCGTCAATTTGTGTAAGTGTTGCTCCCGATGCGTTTAAAATGGCATGACTTGCAGCTGTATCCCACTCCATTGTAGGGCCGAAACGCGGATAAATATCGGCTTTGCCTTCTGCAATCATACATTGTTTTAAGGAACTTCCGACCGGCATCATCTCAATTTCTCCGTGTTCTTTTTTAAGTTCTTTTATGTATTCAACTGTCTCATCTGATAAATGAGAACGACTGCTGACAACTGTATAAGGTTTGTCTACTGAAGGAAGCGGTAATTTTACAGCATCAAAAGATAATATTGAGAAGTTTTCTTTTTTGAAACCGGCTAAATCAATGTCTTCAATTTTAAAGGCTCCGGTTTCATTATCACCAAAATAAAGTGCTTTTGTAACAGGCACATAAATAATTCCCATAATAGGATTTTGTCCTTTTATTAAAGCAATGTTTACGGTAAACTCTCCGTTTCGTTTAATGAATTCTTTTGTGCCGTCAAGCGGATCGACCAACCAAAAATAATCCCATTTTTTCCTTTCTTCATATGGTAAATGCTTTCCTTCTTCACTTAAAACGGGTATATTCGTTTCTTTTAAAAATTCAAGAATTTTAAGGTCGGCATTTCTGTCTGCTTTTGTTAAGGGTGATTTATCTTTTTTTGATTCAATTTGAAAATCATCGCTGTCATAGACATCCATAATTTCTTGTCCGGCATGAATTGACGCTTCAATTGCAATTTTTAAAAAATTGTTTAAATTCATTTTATATTCTGTGTGTATGTGAAGAATTTGCCTGGTCAGTCGGCATAATTAACATATCATTTATGGTTACGTGCTTAGGTCTGGTAACTGCAAATTCAACTGCATCTGCAATATCTTGTGCGTATAAAGGTGTTAAGCCGTCATAAACTGTGCTTGCTGCTTGTTTACTACCCAGTCTGACTTCCGAAAATTCGGTATCAACCATTCCGGGGCTAATTGAGGTTACTCTTATTCCGTGTGGTAACATATCAATTCGCATGGCTTTTGTAATAGAATCTACGGCATGTTTTGTTGCACAATATACATTGCCCTTAAAGTAAGTTTCCTTACCTGCAATTGAACTTATATTAACAATATGCCCGTATTTTCTTTCGACCATTCCGGGCATAATTGCACGAGAAATATAAAGCAAACCCTTAACGTTTGTATCAATCATTTTTTCCCAATCATCAATATCGCCTTCGTGTATAAAATCTAAACCTGATGCTAAACCGGCATTATTAACAAGAATATCAATATTTTGCCATTCAGAGGGCAAGTTCTCAATTTGTTTTTTAGTTTCTTCTCTGTTTCTGATATCAAAATTTAAAGAACGGACTTTTGTATTGAATTGTGTTTTTAATTCTTCTGAAAGTTTATTTAAGCGTTCTTCTCTTCTGCCTGTTATAATTATGTTATAATTAAGCTTTGCAAGCATTATTGCCGTTGCTTTACCGATACCGGAAGTTGCTCCGGTTATGAGTGCTGTTTTATTCATATTAAAAATACATTAAACTTAAAATTGTAATTGTAACTATCATATACAGTAATGTTAAAGGAGCGCCAATTTTAAAAAAATCTTTGAATTTATATCCTCCCGGACCGTATATCATTAAATTTGTTTGATAACCTATCGGTGTCATAAAATTTGCGGCGGCAGCATAAGCAACAACAAGAATAAACGGCATCACATCAGCATTTAATTCTAAAGCCAAGCTTAAAGACACAGGGAAAATTACTGCAACTGCAGCTTTGTTAGTAATATAAGCTGCAAGTATAGTGGTTATAAAATATATTCCGGTTAAAATACCAATTTTTCCGAATGGTCTGAAAACAGAAATAATCCCGTCTGAAAATAATTCTGCAACACCTGATTTCATCATTGCCATACCTAATGCCAAAGACAATGCTATCACAATAACCAGCTCATAATCAATGCTTTTTTCAAGATCTTTCGGTTTTGTAACTCCCATTACAACTAATCCGGTAATAAGAACAAGAAGTCCGTTAAAGAACTTTATTAAGCCGAATGCCGATAAGAAAATGACTAAAAATGTTCCTCCGACTAAAAATACAGTTCGGGGAATTCCCAACCGCCTTATTTCTTTAACTCTTGAAATTAGAATAAAATCGGATGTATCTTTTAAACGAGCTTCAAAATAAGTTCCGGCAAGAAGTAAAACTGAATCGCCTGCTCTTAATTCTTCCGAACCGAGTTTTCCGGCAACTGTTTCTCCGTCACGATTTATCGCAATTGCAGTTGCATCATATTTTGCTCTGAAATTAACTTCTTTAAGTGTTTTTCCTTTCAAAGTTGAATTATGTGAAATTACAATTTCAATAACTTCCGTATTCTTCTTTCGCGAAAACATACCGACTGACGGTATCTCAATCCCTTTTTTAGATTTTACAAAATCAGCAACTGCTTCCGTTGTTCCTGTAAACAAAAGAATATCTTCTTCAAGTAAAATTGTATCATGCGGAACAGCAGTTATTCTGATATCATCTCTTAAAATTTCAAATAAAAATAAACCTTCTAAGTCTCTTAAACCTGCTTCATTAATTGTTTTACCAATTAGTGAGCTGTTAGTTTTAATTCTTCCCTCAACTATATAATTTCTGGTAATAGAAGGCAGCTTATCAATTACATTTTCATGATCTGGCAACATTTTTTGTCCGAAAAATAAAATATATGCTATCCCGATTACAACCATCGGTAATCCGACTGCTGCAAAATCAAAAATACCTAATTCCGGTAAATTAGGAATGATTTTCTGATCTGTAACTAAGCCATTTACGATAAGGTTTGTTGAAGTTCCTATTAAGGTTGCACACCCGCCTAATATAGCAGCAAATGATAGGGGTATTAATAGTTTTGAAACCGGAGCTTTAAATCGTTGAGCACTGTTATGAACATAAGGCATCATAAGAGCAACCAAAGGAGTATTATTCAGAAAAGCAGATAAGGGGGCAACAATTAACATCATTCTTGCAGAAAAGTTTCTGACTGATTTTGATTTTTTGAAGATAAAATCGAAAAAAATATCCAAAACCGAAGTTCTTCTGTAAATATCACCTAACAAAAGGAGCATAACAATAACTGCAACTTGCTCGTTTGCAAAGCCTTCTAATATTTCAGACGGTTCAAGAACATGAGTAATCCCGAGTACTATTACTGCAATAATAAATGTCATTGCAGGACCTACAATTTCCTTATATAAGGATATCATAAGAAAAACAAGAACAATTATAACAACTATTGCATCAAATGACATTGATAGTAATATTTCTTCAATAAGAAAATACTAAAAGTTGAAACTTTATTAATATTTTGTTTCAACTTTTATATAATTTATGTCAAATTTAATTATTTTTTGTTAAAACTTTATTTTTTCGAGCCCTATTAAAAAAGTTTTAACATTTTTTTAGATATAGTACAAATTTAAATTCTTTCAACAATCATTCCTGCACCTACGGTTTCATTTGTAACTTCATCAACAAGAACAAAACTTCCCGTAAATCTGTTTTTTCTGTATGAATCAAAAAACAAAGGCTTTGTTGTTCTTAAATGGATACGTGCTATATCGTTCATCTTTATTTCTTTATCCTCATAATTTCTGTCAAGAGAATTAATGTCCATTTTAAAACGGACTTCTTTAATCATACATCTTACTTCATTTGTTGTATGTTTCAGTGCATATTTCCCCCCTATTCGTAACGGACGTTCATTAAACCAAGATATCATTGCAGTAATATCCTGACTTTGTTGCGGAATATTATTTGATTTTACAATCATATCTCCTCTGCTTACGTCAATATCATCTTCTATTGTAATAGAAACTGATTGGGGTGCAAAAGCTGTTTTTAAACTTTCGTTTAATGTATCAATGGATTTTATTTTTGATTCAAAACCGGAGGGTAAAACCTTAACTTTATCTCCTACGCTAAATATTCCTCCGTCAATTCTTCCTCCGTAGCCTCTGTAATCGTGATATCCATCGCTTTGAGGTCTGATTACGTATTGAACAGGGAAACGTGCATCTACATGGTTATGGTCACCTGAAATATAGACGTTCTCTAATAAATGAAGAAGTGTAGAGCCTTCATACCAATCCATTTTTTCTGAACGATCAACAACATTGTCACCATGTAAAGCACTTATAGGTATAAAATCAATATCTTTTATATCTAACTTAGGAGCAAAACTCATAAATTGCTTCTTAATTTTAGTATATGCTTTTTCATCATAATCAACTAAATCCATTTTATTGATACACACTACAATATGAGGTATCTGTAAAAGAGATGCGATATAAGAATGACGTAGAGTTTGTTCAATTACACCGTGACGTGCATCAATTAAAATAATTGCAAGATTTGCAGTTGATGCTCCTGTTACCATATTTCTGGTGTATTGAATGTGTCCGGGTGTATCTGCAATAATGAACTTTCTTTTTGGTGTTGCAAAATAGCGGTATGCTACGTCAATTGTAATACCTTGTTCTCTTTCTGCACGCAAACCGTCAGTAAGCAGTGCTAAGTCTGCTTCTCCGTTTCCTTTGTTCTTACTTGCTTTTTCAAGAGCCTCAATTTGATCCTGAAATATTGATTTACTGTCGTATAAAAGACGACCAATTAATGTACTTTTCCCGTCGTCAACGCTTCCTGCCGTTGTAAACCGAAGAAGTTCCATGTCAAGATATCCGTTGGTACTGTTATTTATATTATCTTTTACCATGTTTTTGTTTTTCCTGAATTAAAAATAACCTTCTTTTTTTCTGTCTTCCATTGCTGTTTCGGAACGTTTATCATCAAATCGTTGTCCTCTTTCTGTTGTTCTTTCTGCTGCTATTTCGTCAATAATGTCTTCCAAATTATCAGCTTTTGATTGTGTAAGTCCTGTATTTGTAATATCCCCTATTGTTCTGCAACGAACATCTAAGACTTCGGATTTTTCATTAGGTTTCAGTTGCATAAATGAAGCTGCAGCTAACAACACACCGTCTCGTTTAAATACTTCTCTTCTGTGAGTGAAATATAAAGTCGGAATTTCAATGTTTTCCATATAAATATATTGCCAAACATCAAGTTCTGTCCAATTACTGATAGGAAATACCCTGAAATGTTCACCCATTCTTTTTTTACCGTTAAATAAATTCCAAAGTTCAGGTCTTTGATTTTTAGGATCCCATTGTCCGAACTCGTCTCGGTGTGAGAAAAAGCGTTCCTTTGCTCTTGCTTTTTCTTCATCACGCCTTCCTCCGCCCATTGCCGCATCAAACTTATTTTCTTCAATTGCTTCAAGCAATGTTGTAGTTTGCAGCACATTACGACTTGCATTATAGCCGGTTTCTTCTTGTGCTTTTCCTTCGTCAATTGTTTTTTGAACTGAGCCTACATACAATTTTACTCCGTATTTTTCAACGAGGTCGTCTCTGAACTTAATTGTTTCATCAAAATTGTGACCGGTATCAATATGCAACAAAGGAATAGGTACTTTTGCAGGATAGAAAGCTTTTCTGGCTAAATGAAACATTATAATGGAATCTTTTCCGCCGGAAAACAAAATAACGGGGTTATCGAATTGTGCAGCAACTTCTCTGAATACAAAAATTGATTCTGCTTCTAATTCTCTTAAATGATTGAGGTTGTATTTATTCATTTTTAAAATATATTTTCTTAATTTATCTTTTTAATATTAAAAGAGGGTGTTTGGTCAATATGCAATCCGCACTCTTTTTTATCTTTGCTTTCCCACCACCAACGACCTGATCTAATATCTTCGCCTTCTTTTATTGCTCTTGTGCAAGGTGAGCAACCGATGCTTAAAAATCCTTTATCATGCAGTTCATTATACGGTACGTTGTTTTCTTTTAAATACTCTAAAACATCATTATACGTCCAGCCTGTAAGAGGATTAAATTTTATTGTGTCAAAACTTTTGTTTTCTTCTAAAAGTGCTAATTCGGTTCTGGTAACAGATTGCTCTGCACGAAGACCGGTTATCCACAAATCAACATCTTTTAAAGCTCTTGTCAAAGGATAAACTTTTCGGATGTTGCAACATTCTTTTCTGTCTTCAATTGAATTATAAAAACTGTAAATTCCTTTTTCTGAAATCATTTTTTCAACCTTATCTTTTTCGGGAAAAAATGCTGTTATTTTTTTGTTATATTTTTTATTTGTTATATTCCAAACTTTATAGGTTTCTTCAAACATACGTCCTGTATCAAGAGTAAAAACTTCAATAGGGATATTGTTTTTGAAAATAATATCAGTTATAACTTGGTCTTCTTGTCCGAAACTTGTGGAAAAAGCAATTTTTCCTTTAAATTCTTTTGCAAGAAATTCAAGTTGTTCTTTTATTGATTTTAATTTTATTTGTTGTGTTAATTTTTTTATCATATTATTAATTATTTTACTCTGTTCCAAGCCAATGTTTTCAACATCCAATCAGGCAAAGCTTTTTCAGGATTTCTTTTCATTAAATTAAGATTCCAACTTAACTTTTTAATAATAGGAATTTTATGCGTTTCAACAAATTCGATTAATGTTCCGTCGGGGTCTTCTGTATATGTAAAATGTCCGGCTGCATCTCCCATATCAAATATTTTTCCTCCGGTTTCATAAATTTCAGGATTGCTGTCTATTGTAAAAGGATGTCCGTTTTTTGCACAATGTTCTTTCAAAGCTTTCATGTTGCTTACATCAAAACAAATTTGAATGAAGCCGGGATCACCCCAATATCGCCCTTCATACATCTTTTTAGGTTCAGCATCATATATTTTCACAAGTTCAATTTGGCTTTTCCCCAACATTTTGCTGAATGCTCCTTTGCGAGCTTTGCTGTGTGATAATAATGCTCTGTCAAACTTAGAGTCTCCTCTTTTTAAACCGTTAAAATCTTCAAATATACCGTTTTCTTTATATTCAACAACATCGTATCCTAAAACATCGGAATAAAATTTTATTGATTTATCAATATCCGTTACTCCGATTATTGCTCCGTAAACACCGCCGTTTACTGAATCGTTTTTTGCAAAAACAGAATCTTCTTCCACAACTTCAAAAATATTGTTGTAAGGGTCTTCGAAAAAGAAATGTTTATTTCCTGCAGGGTCTTTTACAAGTTTGCTTAAAAGGTTAATGTTTTTTTCTTTAAAGTTGCTGTAAGCAAACTCAATATTTTTACTTTTAATTTTTGCGGCAAATATTCCTAAATCGCCAATTTGAATCTCAAAATCAGCATGTTGCGGCTCTCTTGTAAGATGTTGCCATACTTCTAAACCTCCGCCGCCCTGAATATTAAGTGCAATTATTGCATGTCTTTTTTGTGGTTTGTTTCCGGTATAACGTAACATTTTTTCAGCAGTGCCGAGATCATCAACAACAGGAATGTTAAAATCTAAATTTTCTCGATACCATTTCCATGAAATGTTAATATCTGTTACCCCTATTCCTACTTGCTGTATTCCGCTTATGATGTGCTTCATTTAATGTTCCTGTTTAAAATAATTCGCAAAGATAATAATTTACATTCTTACATAAAAAATTAACTTTCGATTATCATTCATTTAAGAAAAAAGTTTTTTTTATATTTGCAAATTCCTAATTAAAAGTAAGTATTAATATAAAAACGAAATCGTGGATATTTTCAAAAAATTAGACACATCAAAAACCGACTTGGGTAAATACCAAGCATCAGTACACGGATATATGACTTTTCCGAAACTTGAAGGAGAAATCGGACCGGTAATGAAATTTCAAGGAAAAGATGTAATTACATGGAGTGTAAATAATTATTTGGGTTTAGCAAATACTCCGGAAGTAAGAAAAGCAGATGCAGATGCAGCTGCAAAATACGGAATGGCATATCCTATGGGAGCAAGAATGATGACCGGAAATACAAAATACCACGAAGAACTGGAGCAAGCTCTTGCAGATTTTGTCAGTAAAGAAAGCGGTTATTTATTAAATTACGGTTACCAAGGAATGGTTTCGATAATTGACTCTTTGGTAGACAGAAATGATGTAATAGTTTATGACTCAGACTCTCATGCTTGCATCTTAGACGGAGCAAGATTACATATGGGCAAACGTTTTGTGTTTAAACATAACGATATGGATAGTTTGGACAAACAACTTGCTCATGCAACTAAATACTTGGAAGGTAATGATAAAGGCGGAATTTTAGTTATTACGGAAGGTGTTTTCGGAATGGAAGGAGATTTAGGCAACCTGAAAGCAATAACTGATTTTAAAGATAAATACGATTTCAGATTATTTATCGATGATGCACACGGAATAGGCACAATGGGTAAAACAGGTGCAGGAACAGGAGAACATTTCGGTGTTCAAGATAAAATTGATGTGTATTTCGGAACTTTTGCAAAAGCTTTCGCAGGAATTGGAGGTTTTGTTGCAAGCAATAAACAAATAATTGATTATTTGCGATATACAATGCGTTCACAAATTTTTGCAAAATCATTGCCGATGCCTATGGTTCTGGGAGCATTTAAACGTCTTGAAATGCTCAGAGATGAACCTAAACACAAAAAGAAACTTTGGGATATAGTTAATGCTCTTCAAAAAGGTTTAAAAGATAACGGTTTTAATCTTGGTGTTACAGAATCTCCTGTTACTCCTGTATTCTTTGAGGGAGATGATACTATAGTAATAAAAATTACAAAAGATTTAAGAGAAAACTACGGTATTTTTTGCTCTGCTGTTGTTTACCCCGTTATTCCGAAAGGTAAAATAATGTTAAGATTAATACCTACTGCTTCACATACACAAGAACACGTTGACATTACAATAAAAGCATTTTCTGAAATTAAGGTGAAATTGCAAAACGGAATGTATGATTAAAATCAAATCGGAAGAATAAAAAAAGCTGACAAAATTTAATATGTCAGCTTTTTTTATATCCTTTTTAAAGAATTTACAATTTTGTATCCTATCAATTCATCATACTGATTTGCAGGATTTCTGAAATAAACATAAATTACATAATTATTTTCTGTTTGATAGTGATTTCCTTCCGCATAAGAAAAGTCAATATTCTTGTTTTCATCATTTACAAAAACATATTGATAATTATAAAAACCCTGTTTTAACAACATTCTTAATTTATAAGATTGTTCGGAATAATCATAATACATTTCATTATTCTTATCATTATTCCAATCTGACAAAGCACCGAAAACATAAAACTTACCTGACACAACAGGATTATTATATTGTAATTTAAAATCAACATATACGTATTCCGCTTCAAGCTTATCATCACTTATATTATCTGCCGTTATTAACATTTCACCATTAATATCCTCTGCATAGGAATATGTATTAAAAGCCTCTCTTTTTTCACTTACTAACTCAAAAATATAATATGGCTCATTGTATTTTATTGTACTGATTCTGTCATTTACATATTTCGTATTCTTAACATTAAAATAACGGTATTCATTTCCTCCCTTAAATCTAAGCAATCTAGGGTTATTATACTCATATAAATTACCTTTAATATAATCCGGTTTTATATTGCTTATGTTAATTTCAGGAATATTATTCTGATAAATTATAACTTTTAAATTATCCTGAGAATCAAAAACAGATTGCAACTTATCGTTTAGCGTAAATACAAGTTCTTGCGAATCATCAATAGTATTTACAACAGAAGAACGTTTTACTTCAGCATCAATATCGACTTTAGAATCAACAACAAAAAATCTTCTGCTGAATACAATTTCTTCTCTGTCAAAATTTTCATAAACAAGCAAAATATAATTCCCTGATAATTTAGGCATAACATCTTCATTCGGGAATAAAAGTTCAAAATGTCTGTAAAAAACCAAAGTATTAAAAGAATCTTCAAAATCTTCAACTTGATTTTCCTCAAATCCCTCAATATATTCAATAGAATTCAAATTTGAAGGTTCCCAGTCAGAGTTGCAATGAATTATTGTATAAGAATAGTCGTTTCTTTCTTGACTCAAATCATCAAATTCTAAAAATAATTTATTCTGAACGGCTAAATCTATAATAGGGTAAGAAAATCTTTTTTCAAGTTGGTGGAATAAAATACTTTTTATATTTTCTTTATATATTCTGTTATCATATTGTAGCTCAATCTGCGAAAAAAGAGGATTGGTAAAGAAAAGAAATATAAATAAACAGGCATTCTTTATAAAACCCATGACATTTACGGAATAAAAATAACTATTAAATATTACTTAATAACACAAAATATTTGCAAAAAGTATAAATATTTCATATTTTGCAATAAAATTAATATAAAAATTTGATTATGGAAGGATTTATTTGTCTTGAAAAACAAGAAAGATTAGTACAATTTGAAACAGGCGGAAAAAAAATGAAAGAGCTTATTCTTTCTGATGCGAACCCTTACCCCGGATATTATTCAGAAACACCAGCCGATACGCAGGCAACTAAGCCTAAGTATATTTTTGCCGCAATGAAACAAGGCGACGGGTGTTATGAAGATATTGTTTTAAGAGCAGGTTTTAATTTAAAAAACAAAGTTGATTATGAATTTGAAGCTAATTACGGCAGAATTTCTTTGTTTAACAAAACAAAACCGTGTGTAAGAATAAAAATAGATGATTTATCAAAAGTTCCGGAACTTATTAAACTCCTGAAAGAAGAAGGCATTCAGTTTCAGCCTGCCGAGAAAGTAAGTCCGTATGACAGTATTATCAGAATCAGAAAGCACATGAGTTTTAACAAATTAGCAGAAGATGTTTATTCCGGAGATAAAGAAAACCATTACTACATTCAAGTTTCTGAAAAATTAGAATGGAAAGATTTTGAAAAACTAATTTTATCAATAAAAAGTTCCGGAGATTTCGGTATTTTTGATGCTGCTCAAACATCATTGTACCAAAAAGATGAAATCATTGAATTTGTCAGAATATATACTAAATCATTTAAAACAGAAGATTTTGTTAAATTAAAAGATGAAATTTGCAAACGAATTTCTTAGCTTTTTAAAAGCACCATATATAATATTAATAGAGATTGATTTTTCAGTCTCTATTTTTTTGCAATAAAAATAAAATTGATAATAAAAAGTTAATAACTTTTCATTCTAAGCCCTTTTAAGTATAAGATTTTTTGTATTTTAGCAGATTAAATAATTCTATCTGAAAACAGAACATAATGAATAATAATAATTTAATAAAAAAAATATTTTTGCCGATTGTTGTATTACTCGCATTTATACTTAGCACATCGGAAACATCTGCTCAACAGCACGATGCATTTAATTTCGGCATCTTAAAAAATAAAAGTTACTACACAACTGTATTCTCACAAGCCGAACAAATAGAATTGGCAAAAGCTGACGAAGACTATTTAAAAGGAAAAACAGAGTTGCTTAACGCCGAAAAAAACTTTAAAAAAGCTGACGGATATTATAAAATCTCTAAAAATTACGGAGGAAAAACAGAAAAAAAAGCAACCCGCTATGAAAAAAAAGCTATAAAAAGTGCTTTAAAGGCTTATGATTATTTCTTCAAAGCTTCTGACAGAAAATTCCACATTTATTCTGACAAGCTTAAGAAAATGGAAAACAACAACAGTAAAAAACATTTAAAAGCCGAAGAACTCGGCATTGATGCTCGCTCAATATATATGTCGGGGACAGAATTAAATACAGAAGCAAAATCTTTAAACGGAAAAACAAAAGTAAACAAACTTGAAGAAGCATTTAACTCTCACTTAAAAGCTATTAACCAACAAGAAACAGCTTTCGGAATATTCATGAACGACACCGATGTTGAATATAATGAAACAAATGATGCAGTTACAAACAACAACGATACATCATCTGACAATAACTTAAACGACAATACCGAAAACAATTATAAACCTGACAAAGATCCCAATATTTATATCTCAAAAGAAGAATCAATTATTGCAAAACTTAATATCAGCAATTCAGATAAATCATTGCTTGATGATGCATCCGACAAAAGAACATATGCAGAAACATTAATGAAAGAAGTAGATGCCGATTACTTAAAAATTGATAAAATAAGAAATCAAGCCGACAATATTGATGATGAATATGAAAAAGATTTAAAAAACAAAATGGCGTCCGGTTTGGAAAAAGTTCTTTTTGAAAAAATGATTAAAGCGGCAAAACTATTTTTTGAAGCTGGTAAAATGAAATACGAAGTATATGCAAAATATCTTCCGGAAGCTCGAAATTCAAAAAACTTTCAAGAAGGTAAAATATATGAGGACAATGCATCTTCTCTTCATTCAAAAGCATTAAAAATCTATAATAAAGCAAACTTTTATTCCGGGCATCAATCAAACCTGTATATTCAACTTATGAATGCAGTTCAAACCGAACTTTCGGCTATACAGGAACAGGAAAACGCATTCAGCACATATTTCAAACTTGAAGTTACACCTTTAGAAGAAAACGTTGAAGTTATTGTTGAAAATAATAACCAAGTTAAAACAAACGACAATAAAAATTCTTCTTCAAAGTTAACTTATAACTACAGAGGTTCATTTGTTTATTCAAAATACAATCCCGAACCGATTCCCTTAGTCCATAAAGAAGGAATCATATTTAAAGTTCAATTAGGACTTTTTAAAGGCTTGCTTCCCCTAAAAAAATACGGAAAATATTCTCCCATAAGTTACGACACCTTTAAAAACAACCCTTACAGAAGATTTCTGCTCGGAGAATACAGAAGTTACAAAGCCGCAGAATATGTATTAAACCAAGTGGTTACAAAAGGCTTGACCGACCCTTTTATTGTTACTTATGAAAACGGAGAAAGAAAAACGGCAACATACGGAATTTCAAAAATTGTAAGAAATGACGAATTTGAAAAAACAGAAGCAAAAGAAATGTCTTATCTTACCGGCAATGCAGTAGATATTAATACTGAAAATAACACAAATAATTATTCAGAGAATAATACCGATATTTCAATCGACAATACAAAAATCAATAAGATAAAAGAAGTTATGCAATTAGTATATTGTGTTCAATTAGGAAATTTTTCTTCCCAAAAAAAACTTGAAGATTTTAAAGGAGCTGAACCTGTATTTATTGAAAAAACCGAAACATCCTACCGATACATGACCGGAACTTTTTCAACATATAACGAAGCAAAAGAGAAATCGAAAGAATTAACAAGCAAAGGGTTTGAAGGAACATTTGTTATTGCATATTATAAAGGAGAAAAAATATCTTTAAACAAAGCAAAATCAGTTGCCGAAAATGAAACAATAGTCAACACACATACAAAAAAAGACGAAGTATATTTTGCAGTTCAAATAGGAGCTTATTCAAGTGAATTAGAGGAAAATGAAATGAATCAATTTGCAAGTGTATCAGGTAAATACAAAATAAATACAACTAAAATTGACGGCGGATTATACTTATACACAATAGGAAAATACAAAACTTACAAAGAAGCGGCAGAAGTTAAAGATTACATTAAAAGTATGAGTACTGACGGTTTCGTAATTGCATTTAAAAACGGAAACAGAATAAGTGCACAAGATGCAATTAAATTTCTTAAACATAATAAATAGTCAAAGTAAAAATGTCAAAACACAAAACCTTTAATCAAGAAGATGAAGTTACTTCAGTTCAGAAATCACTAAATAAATTTCTTATACTTCATAATGATGAGTATCATACATTTGATTACGTTATCGATGCATTAATTGATGTATGCCGGCATGAAGTTGAACAAGCAGTTCAATGCACATATATTGTTCATCATAAAGGAAAAGCTGATGTAAAAAAAGGAACTTACGACTTCTTAAAACCTATGATGAAACAATTAAAAGCAAAAGATTTAAAAGCAACTATTGAATAATATTAAATTAAATGTAAATGGACCTAATCATTATAATCGTTTTTATTATTTTAATATTATCATGTATGATTGCCGCTTATGTGCCGTATGAACTTCAACCTTTGGCAACCCAAGCAGGATTCAGCAAATTTTCACTTCGCTTTTTTTTATTACGAGTTCAAAAAGTTCCGATAAAATATTTATTCGAACAATACATTAAACTCATTGATTCTGATATTGATATTGAATTTGAAGAACTAAAAAAATATTGGTCGGCAAAACCCGATAAACTTGAAAGTACAATAAATATTATTATAAATGCGAAAAATGCAGGATTAGAAATACCCATAAACGAAATTGATAAATATAATTTAAACGAAACTAATTCTTTAAGTTTTTTCTCTGTATTAAAAAAACTGAAAAAATTCAAAATTACATTCTCCGATTCTGAGATTTTTGAACTGATAAATTCAGACATTAATATTGACGAATATTTTCAATGTATTACTAATGCAAAAAAACACAATATTAACCTTTCCGAGTACAATATTAAAGAAATTGACATTGACAAAATTAATGCCTACATTAACAATCTCGATGAAGTAATAAAACTTGGAAGTAAACCCGATTTAATTATTGAAAGCAACTTTTCACAGGAAATAAAAAACATTTTGCTTACAAACATTTTGCAAATTAATCGATTAAATATAAATATATCAGAAAAAGAGCTTATTGAAATATTCAATTCAGGAATTAACACAACAGAATATATCAAAGCAATTGAATTATTACAATCCGAAAAATTTGAAGGCATAAATCAAAAAAAAATAAAAGAACATTTTATAAAAGGCGGAAATGCCGCAGTTGTTTTAGATTCATTATTATATGCAAAAGCAAACCAAGCCGAAATAGACCCAAAAATCCTCTTTAAAATTGATTTAGATAAAAACGCAGACCTTCAAAATATCATTAAAAAAGCCGTTATTCCTTATGAAATTGATTTACTCGAAATATTACCTGTTGTTTTACCTGACGGCATACAAATTACCCCTAAAATAAAGTTAAACATAAAAAATAACATCAATGCCTATTCTTCTTATACTGACGAAACTGTTTTTTTTAATATGATTTATGATATAATTTCTGATGAAATTCTAAAATTTAAAACATATCAAGATGTTTTAGGCAATATAAAACCTATTATTAAAAATACTCTGAAACAAATTTCGAGTAAAATAAAAGAAACGGAAAATACGCCCTTTTTTATTACAAACTTAAAAATCATTGACATTGATATAAACTCAGATACATTGTCTGAAATAAAAGAAAAGGAAAATAAAGCAAAAAAAGAAGACGCAAGATTAAAAATTCTTGAAGCTAATGCAAAACTTCAAGAAAATATGTCGGAAGCATTAAAAAACGGAAGTATGAGTTTTAAAGATTATCAAAAAGAAAAACATATTTTCGGTTCTTTCGATAACGATGAATTACCTTACAGCGACTAAATCATAAATTAATACAACAAAAATGGTAACAGCATTAATTATTATACTTGCAGCATTAACAGCTCTTTTCTTTTGGTATTATGCACCGATAAATTTATGGTATGAAGCAAAATTATCGGGCGTAAATCCCGGCTTATGGAATATGACAAGAATGAGGTTGCAAAACATACCGCATAAATTAATAATTTCGACATTAATAAAAGCACATAATTCCGATTTAAAACTACTTTCAGAAGATTTAATGCGAAAATATCTCGCAGGTGTTGATATTGAGAACATTACAGACACTGCAATAAGAGCAATAAATTCAGGTTTAGATATTTCATATAACGAATTAGCAAAACAATATCTTGCAAAAGTTGATGTTGACCGAGTAATTCACGCATTAATAACTGCACATAACGCAGGTATTTCAATTAATTTTAATGAACTGTCATCTTTTTATCTTTCAAACGTTGATGTTATTAAAGTTACCGAAGCACTTGTAACCGCTCGTAATGCAGGTTTTGCCGAAATAACTTTAAATACCCTGAAAGAGCATCATTTATCAAACGGAAATGTTACAAAAGCTGTTAATGCCTATATTACTGCAAAAGAAACAGATGTTAAAGACATTACTTTCAAAGATGTAGCAGCAATAGACCTAACCGACATTGATGTAACCGAAGCCGTAAATTGGGCAGTAAACCCGAAAGTTATCGAAACTGAAACAATATCAGGTATTGCAGAAGACGGAATTGAACTTTTAATGAAACTGAAACTTACACTTCGTGCAAATATTAAAAATATGATTGGCGGAGCAACAGAGCAAACTGTTTTAGCAAGAGTTGACGAACATTTATCAACTGAAATTGGTCGTTCCGAAAATCATCAAAATATTTTAAGAAACCCTTACGAATTAGCTGAGAAAGTTCAAAAAAAAGAACTCGGAAAAGAAACTGCTTTTGAAATTTTATCAATTGATGTTTCAGAAGTTAAGGTGGGAAAAGACGTAAAAGCTGAATTACTGAAAGAACGAGCAAAAGCAAATGCAGAAAGAGCAAAAACAGAATATATAAAAGCCGAAGAAAAAGTTCAAAAAGCTATGGCAGCAGCATTTATTGACGGTAATTTGTCAATTCACGATTATCATAAAATTCAAAATACAGAAGCCGACACCGAAATGCGAAAAAAAATCGGAAATTCTGTTACAAAAGATAATAAAGAAGATTCAAAATAAAAAAAGCGGTACAAAAAATACAGCTTTTTTTATTTTATCAAATTTATCTGAAACATTATTTTAAAAGTCGTCTTAGCCACATTTCAGCAGCATATACTTTTCTTGTTGTCCAACTGTTTATAGGCACGGTTAAACCTGCTTTCAGCACTAATGTTCCGTTCGGTTGCCCTGTAAATGGTTTTAAAACACTTCCGTCAGGCAATTCTTCTTCATAAGTTTTGCTTAAGAAATTTCCGAACACATAGTCTGCTTCAAAATTAAAAAACATATAATTAAACCCTATAATACCGGCAATATTGCTTTTCTTAAGCATATCTTTGTAATTTTCAGGTTGTGTATTATAATTAACTTCCGAATAACTCACATCTTCACCTTTGGTCAAGAATAAGTTGTAGCTGTATGAAACACCGCCGTATATATACTTTTGCGAATCATAGAATTTCTTACCGTATTTAACATACACAGGAATAGTTACTTGTGACACTCTATATGTTTCTTTTAATGTATATGAAGGAATAGATTCAGTATAATAATTAGCTGCAATACCATACATTTTATATTCTATACCCAATGAAACACCTGCATTACCGCTCTTTAAATCATGGTTATAAATCAAAGAACCGTAATATCCCGGGGAATAATTCAGGTTAAAACCGGTATCAGGGAATAAACGCAAATGATCTTCTCCGTATTTCGATAAAAGCATCTGATTTAGTAATGTATCCGGTTGAGGAGTAAAA
The DNA here is from genome assembly GCA_021648725.1 of Bacteroidales bacterium. Classification (NCBI taxonomy): domain Bacteria; kingdom Pseudomonadati; phylum Bacteroidota; class Bacteroidia; order Bacteroidales; species Bacteroidales bacterium. The sequence continues at coordinate 76,016 of JAKISF010000009.1, forward strand.
ATAGTATTTGTTGCACCGAACTTTAATGAAAAATAATCATACTCACTGTCCCATTGTGAAAATGAATATGTACTGATAAAAATAAATATTAAGATTATTGACTTTTTCATGTCTTATTTTTTTGAACTTTTTATACTTTTAACTTTATGCTTTAAACTTTATCTTTCTAAGGTCTGTATTGCCAGAAATCACTAAACAAATGTGCATCTCCTGCAATACCTGCCCAACCTGTTCCTACATAACCTCTGTAATCGCTGTCACTTATTTTTATACCTACACCTACCGCCTCAAATCTCGGTAATCCTACAACTATCCAATCATGTACATCATCGTTAGGGTCAGGATCAATATCAACCTCGCCGAAATTTGCTCTTTGATCCCATTGATTTGTAAACGGGTTATAACGCCAAAAATCACTTAAAGCAACTCCTGCCTCATTTTTTCCGAGCCCCACATAACCTGTTTCTCCGAGAGCAAAACCTATTGCCTCAACTCTTGCTTCCGCAGGTAAAGATCTTCTTTGTACCCAAGTTAAATTATCTCCTGACGACTGCCTTGCCATCCATAAATCATTATAATAAACTCCTGAGTTATCTCTGCCGCCGAAAACATAAACATTATTTCCAATTGTAAAAGTTACCGCTTCCGTTCTTGTTCCTCCCGGAAAATCATTAATCTTTGTCCATGTTCCTTTATCTCTGTTTTCTCCTTTTTCATTTGGATCATATTTATAAAGCCACTGAACAACTTCGTTATTAAAATCATAAGTTCCAAGTCCTAAATAAGCTATACCGTTTATTGTAAATGCAATTGAATTTTCAGTAATAATTCCGGGGAAATCTTGTTCTGATGCAGCATTAGTAATGTTGTCCCATTCTCCCCATGAACCGATAGGATTATTTGAGTTAGCTTCTAAATCTAAACGGTAAAACTCTGTATTACCTTGATTTGCATCGCTTGTAATTCCTAAGCCTAAAAATAAACAATCATGATAAACACCGACTCCTGTTTCAACATCTTCAATAACAAAACAAACTGCATTAGTAAAAGTTGATAGTGACCCGATATTTAAAGATTTGTACGGGGGCGGGTCTGACCATGTATTAGTAACAGGATCATACCTTTCAACCACAATTTGATCTCCGAAAATTTCATCATGCCCTGCCAACACAAACATATAACCGTTGTATGAAAATGATGTTGATCCCCAGTTAAGTTGATCGGGAAATTCAGCAGGAGTTTCCTCAAAATAATCAGGTCCGCCGCCAATCCATAAATTATTAGGTTCGGCTGTTGTTACCTTTAAAATATTTTGATTATATGCAATATCTTTGTAAACAGGAGAACCGCTGCCGTCAAAATAACCGGTAACCACAAAAGAACGAACATAATAATCTTTTTCAAATTTAAGTCCGAAACTGTTTGTAAATTCAAAACCGGCATATAAATCATCCTCTGTCATAAATTCTGTGGGTTCGGATGTCGGATAAATTACAGAATTCTGATCAAGTCGAGCCAATAAATCAATTTTGTCGACAGAATCATAACCGCAAACAACAGGAATAGGGTCTAAAGAATAAACATGCCCGTATATCAATATACTGTCTGCTAATACGCCGTCACTGTTTTTCTTAACATAAGTTATATTTTCCCGCACTTCGGCATATACATCAGTAACCAGAATAAGGCTGTCCTTACTTCCGCTTATATATTTAACTTTTCCGTCCGGTGTAATGAATGTTCCTCCGTCAAATTCTCTTGTAAATGAATAAGGATTTTCATCGTATTTACAAGAAGAAATTGCTAATAAAAACAAGAGGAAATAAGTAATTTTTTTCATGTTTAATACTTTTAAATTATAAAACTGAAACTCAATGAGTTCATCCAAAAATATAAAGAATATACAAATATAACGAATATTTTAAAAAATTATTAGTTTTTTTTGATAAATGAACTTTAATAAAAGCTCTAACAACTAAACTTTACAAATATTATACCTAAGTTTACATACTTATATGACTTAACGGCTTATTTAACATCCGACATAAATGACAAATTGTCTTATATTATTATTTGGCAAATATTTTGACTGTCACGAAAATATAAGTTATAAATAAAATTATAAAATTAACAAATTTTAAATATCAGTAAAAATGGCAAAAAAAGAAAAAACAGATAAAAAAGTAAATGATAAAAAGCTGAAAAATCAAACTACTGATAATTCTAAAAAAGAGAAAGCAGAGAAGAAAGAATCTAAAAATAAAAAGTATGCTTCAAAGAAAAAAAAAGAACCCGGCTTTGAAGAAAAATATAATCTTTTAAATGATAAATATCTCAGACTTTCAGCTGAATATGACAATTATCGAAAACGAACTTTAAAAGAGCGTATGGAGTTAATGAAAAATGCCGGAGAGGATATACTTATCAACTTTCTTCCGGTTATGGATAATATTGAAAGAGCAAAAAACTCAATAGATGATGCAAAAGAAATTAATGCAATTAAAGAAGGGATTGATCTGATTTACAAAAGTATATACGACTTTTTGACAAATAAAGGAATTTCTGAAATTAATGCAAAAGGCGAAACTTTTGATACTGATTTACACGAAGCAATTACTAAAATACCTACACCCGAGGAAGATATGAAGGGTAAAGTTGTTGACGTGATTGAAAAAGGTTACAAAATGAAAGATAAAGTTTTAAGGTATGCAAAAGTTGTTGTCGGGGAATAAAAACAGTATTAAAAAATTAAACCTAATTTAAAATCTCAAGTTCTAAAATATGTCAAAAAAAGATTATTACGATATACTCGGTGTTTCAAAAAATGCTGATAAGGCTGAAATTAAAAAAGCCTACAGGAAAATTGCATTAAAATACCATCCGGACAAAAACCCCGACGATAAAGAAGCCGAAAACAAATTTAAAGAAGCGGCAGAAGCATACGAAATTTTGAGCAACGATGAAAAACGCGCAAAATATGACAGATTCGGTCATTCGGCATTTGACGGTGCCGGAGGTTTCAGCGGAGGCGGTATGTCAATGGATGACATCTTCTCTCATTTCGGAGACATTTTCGGGAACTTCGGCTTCGGAGGTTTCGGAGGAGGCGGAAGCAGCAGAAGAGGGCGGCGTGTAAATAAAGGAGCAAATTTAAGAGTAAAGGTAAAGCTTGAATTAAAAGACATATTAAACGGAACTACAAAAAAAATAAAAGTTAAAAAATATGTAGCATGTTCGCATTGCTCAGGTACAGGAGCAACAGACAGCTCTTTTGATAATTGTAATACATGCAACGGTTCAGGTCAAGTTATCAAAATTCAAAATACAATGCTGGGACAAATGCAAACTGCAAGACCCTGCCCTACTTGCAACGGAGAAGGAAAAATAATAAAAAATAAATGTAAATATTGCTATGGAGAAGGAATAGTAAAAGGTGAAGAAGTTGTGCAAATTAATGTTCCGGCAGGTGTTTCGGAAGGTATGCAAATGAAAATAGGAGAAAAAGGAAGTGCGGCAAGAAGGGGCGGTATTAACGGCGATTTAATCGTAATTTTTGAAGAACAAGAACACCCTGAATTAATAAGAGACGAAGAAGATTTATTATACAATTTACATATAAGTTTTCCGGAAGCTGCAATAGGTACTTCTGTTGAAATTCCTACTATTGACAGCAAAGTAAAGATAAAAATTGCTGCAGGCACACAGGCAGGTAAAGTCCTCAGACTAAGAGGCAAAGGTCTTCCTTCATACGGAAGCTACGGAAAAGGAGATATTCTTGTAAAAGTTAATGTTTGGGTGCCTAAAAACCTTGACAAAGACGAAAAAAGAATATTGGAAAAGTTACAAAATTCACCTAATTTTAAACCAAACCCCGAAAAAGAAGAACGTAACTTCTTCGACAGAGTAAGAGATATGTTTTAATAAAAAAAGTCTTGATTAACTTATCAAGACTTTTTCTTTTCAAAGCACTTTATAATTTTTATTGTAATTCTTTATAGTAAAACTTAACTTCTTTGCCGTCTTTATATTCGGTTATATAAGTTTCTGTCAAACCATAAGCATTTTTGTAATTCTTAGCTTCTTGAAATGTTGCAAAACTGCCTATCGTATATTTGTAATAAACCTTAGATTTGTATGTTTTTACAGAAAGTTCGGTAGGATTTAGCCTGCTGATTTGAGAATCATTTGCAGGTAAAATCGAAGTCCCTATTTGAATTCTGAATTCTGTTCCCTTTGAAACATTATTATTGTAATTGTTTGTATAAGTATTATCTGAATTATTTATATTATCGGTATAGTTTACATCATAAGAAACTTCAGTATTCCCTGAATTTGTATTTACTCTGTTAAATGAATAATTCTCCGGTAATGATGCATTACTTACAGAAAAATATTTTACATCAAAATTTTCTGTAACAGTATTATCATATTCTTCCTCTAAACTGTAATTTGTTTCCGGAATTGTCATATCCTCCGTAACCCAACCGTTAATTATTCCGAAGGCACGACTCTGAAAATCTATAGCATCAATCTCGTTTTGATGTGCAGATTTATAAAGTTCATTTGCTGTCTTTTTTTCTTTTTCCTCACCGGCAAAAACTCTGTCAGAAATTGACATCCGAAAACTGTTTTTAGCTTCATTTAATAAATAATCAACATAGCTGCCCATTTGCCCTTCTGCATCTTTTGAAATTTTTTCAAGTTTCTTTTCATATAACAAAAAAAGTTTTCTGTAATTTTCTTGAAAAATGCCGGCTGCCTTTTCATTTTTTGAAAAATCTGCCGATGAAAATAAAGGTTGAGCCTCTTTTATTTGTTTTGAAATTTTACTTAAGTCTTCTTGTTTACCTTTACTAAATGTTTTCTTTATTTCTTTAAAATGTTCATTCAACTGAGCCTCAGCAGATAAACATGTAAGCAATAAAAGAATTGTTAATATATTTTTAATCATAATTCTTAAATTAAAGTTGGTTAGTTTCGCAAAGTTAGGCTGTTTTTAATTATTACAGAATAATTTATTACAAATAATTTGCCGGAAGACAATATTTAAGTCATATTTTTTATTAATAAATTTTATTATCTTTCTTTTTCAAACGGTAATAATACTATTTTTGTCGTAATAATTCGTTTACATAATTAAAGTTTTAATGAAAAACAATATTTTTATAGTCGCAATTTTTATTCTTTTATCCTCTTGTTTTATAAAAAAAGATATTGTTGAAAAAGAGAAAAGTTCAGAAAAAACAGTTATTGAACTCGAAGCAAATTATTCTCAAAACATTAATATTAAAAGTTATGAAGCCCTTATCACAAATTACAAAGCAAGTAACACAATTATAAATGATTTAATTCATACAAAATTAAAGCTTTCCTTTAATTACAAAACAAAACAAATTTCAGGAAATGCAGAAATAACTCTGAAACCTCATTACTACAAAACTGACACTTTAACATTAGACGCACAACAATTTGACATTCATAATATTTCTATTGAAAAAAATAACGAATATAAAGAGTTAGATTATAAGTATAACAACTCCAAAATCTATATTCAACTTGATAAAACATATAACAAAAATGAAAAATATACCATCTCAATAAATTATACTGCAAACCCTGAACGTATTAATAAAAAAGGCTCATGGGCAATTACTGATAATAAAGGGCTATATTTTATTGATACAGATACAGAAAATCCGCAAATTTGGACACAAGGAGAAACACAATCAAATTCAGCTTGGTTTCCTACAATCGACTCTCCTAATCAAAAAATGACACAAGAAATATTCTTGACAGTCAAAAAAGAATTTAAAACACTTTCTAACGGAAAACTTACCGGCTCTTTACCTAATTCTGACGGAACCAGAACTGACTACTGGGAACAAAACAAACCTCATGCACCGTATTTAGCAATGATTGCAGTCGGCAATTTTAATATAATTAAAGATTATTGGAGAGATTTACCGGTTGATGTTTATATTGAAGAAGGCGATGAAACTAAAGCAAAAGGTTTATTTGAGAAAACATATAAAATGATTGAATTTTATTCTCGAAAATTAGATTACGACTACCCATGGAATAAATACTCGCAAATTGTCGTAAGAAATTTTGTTTCGGGTGCAATGGAAAACACGGGAGCTGTTGTTTTCGGAGATTATGTTTTAGATTATTACAACGAAGAACAAAGAATAGAATACGAATGCGTTGTTGCTCATGAATTATCGCATCATTGGTTCGGAGATTTAGTAACTTGTGAATCGTGGGCAAATCTTCCGCTCAACGAATCTTTTGCAACTTATTTCGAATACCTTTGGTTAGAACATGAATATGGACGTAATGTTGCAGATGCTCATTTAGAAGATGATTACAGTTCTTACAACTTTGAACGTTTATTCAAAGATGAAAATCTTATCCGGTTTTATAACAAGCACAGAGACAATATGTTTGATGCACATTCATACCAAAAAGGAGGACTTATTTTACACATGCTGAGATACACCGTCGGTGAAGATGCCTTTTGGGATGCTCTTGAATTATATCTTAAAAATAATGAATATAAAGCGGTTGAAATACATCATTTACGATTAGCTTTTGAAGAAATTACCGGTCAAGACTTAAATTGGTTTTTTAACCAATGGTTCTTAAACAAAGGAATTCCTGAACTAAAAATAACTTATTCGTTTGACAATAACACCAATAAAACAAACATTAAAATCGAACAAATTCAAAATTTGAATAAAACTCCTTTATATAAAATCCCGACTTACATTGATTTCTATTTTAAAAATAAAACAATAAGAAAAAAGATATTAATTGACGAACAAACAGAAAATTTCAGTTTCTATTTTGAAGAAAAACCTCTTGCAGTAAACTTCGACCCCGAAAACAGTATTTTATGTAATAAAAAAGAAAATTATACTATTGAAGAGTACATAACAATTTTAGATAAAGCACCTTTATATCAAGATAAAAATGAAGCTTTCAACAAACTGAAAACTTACAAAAGTTTAAAACTCGACAATATATATATTACATTACTGAAACATCCTTATTATAAATTCAAATATTTTGCTTTATCAGCTCTTAATAAATCCGGCAATGAAAATTGGACTGAAAATATGAAAACAGAGTACAAAAACCTGTTAAGTAAGCTGAGTGAGGATAATGAATACTCTCGAATTAAAAGTCTTGCTTCAAAAATCCTGAAAAACTATTAGCCTTAGTTCACTTTCATAAAATAAATCTTGTTTACAAATAATTTAATTCGTAAATTTAACTTCTGTTTATCTATTTACTTTTAATAACACTATTATTATGAAAAACAAGAAGATTATATTTTATGTATTAGGATTAGCAGCAATTGTTGCTGCCGTAGTTCTGATAACCACTAATTTTAAAAAACGAAATGTAAATTCTGATAATCCTGAATTTGCAAAATATATAACTGCATATACTTCCGGTGCAATTTCAAAAAATTCACCTATTCAATTAAAATTAACAAGTGCTGTTATCGATCAAATAAAAGATAAAGATAACCTTCCGGAAGATTTGATAAACATAAGACCCAAAGTAAAAGGAACTTACAAATTAATAAACAACGAAATAGAATTTACACCTGCCGAACCGTTAAAATCAGATAAAGAATTCTATGTAGAATTTAATCTTAATAAACTTATTGATGTTGAAAGTGAATTAGAAGCATTCAACTTTCAATTTAAAACCATTAAACAAGCCTATGACTATGTAATTGAAGAACAAAAAACAATAGATAAAAAAACTTTAAAATACCAACAAGTTAACGGATATGTTAATACTGCAGACGCTGCCGATCCCGAAAAAATCAAAGACTTGCTGAAAGCCACACAAGAAGGAAAAAAACTTTCAGTTAAATGGTCATCTGATGTTGATTTACAAAGACATTTTTTTACAATTGACAGCATTGTCAGAAAAAAAGAAGCATCTTCAATAAAATTAAAATGGAACGGAGATGTTATTGATGTTGATAAAGATGAAGATTCTGAAATAGAAATCCCCGCAATAGGTGATTTCAAACTTCTTTCTTCAAAAGTTATACATAACCCCGAGCAATATTTACAACTTCAATTTACCGACCCGCTTGACGAAAAACAAAATTTAAGCGGCTTAATCTCTATCCAAGGTGTATATAATTTAAAATTTGTTATTGATGATAATATAATAAAAGCTTATCCTGCAAACAGATTAGAACAGGTAAAAAAAGTATCTGTATATCAAGGCATTAAAAATGTTCTCGGATATAAATTAAAAGACGATTCTAATTTTGAACTTGCATTTGAATCCATAAAACCGGAAGTAAAAATTGTCGGAAACGGAACAATCCTTCCGTCAAGCGATAAAGGATTAATATTTCCGTTCGAAGCTGTTAACTTAAAAGCTGTTGATATAACAATTATAAAAATTTACGAAAGCAACATTCTGCAATTTTTGCAAAACAATGAAATCGACGGAAGTTATAATCTGAGACAAGTCGGAAAACCCATAATCCGAAAAAAAGTAGATTTAAGCAAATTCAATATCATTGATTACGGTGTTTGGAACAGATTTTCATTAGATTTAAGCGATATTATTCAAGCAGAACCGGGAGCAATTTATCGAGTAGAACTTAACTTCAGAAAACAATACTCTTTATATCAATGCGATGAAGAAGATTCTGACAATGCAGAAGAAGTTGAAGACAGTTGGACAGAAGAAGAAAACGAATCAACAAATTGGGATAATTATAATGACGGATACGATTACGACTACTACTACGGATATTGGGAAGACAGAGATAATCCTTGCAAAAAAGCATATTACGGCAACAACAGAAAAGTTGCAAGAAATATCATTGCTTCCGACCTCGGTATGATTGCAAAACAATCAAACAATAATAATATAAATGTTTTTGTAACAGATTTACAAACCACAAAACCGAAAGCCGGTGCAAGTGTTGAAATATTTGATTACCAACAACAACTGCTTGCAAGCGGCGAAACCGATAACGAGGGAAAAGTAAATTTGGGTATTATCAAAGATCCCTATTTTGCAGTTGCAAAAATAGGTAAGCAAAGAGCATACCTTAAACTTAGTGATGGCAACTCCTTGTCATTAAGCCGATTCGACATATCAGGAGAAGAAGTTAAAGAAGGAATAAAAGGTTTTATATACGGCGAAAGAGGTGTTTGGCGTCCGGGGGATAAAATATATTTAACATATATTCTTAAAGACGACCTTAACTCAATTCCTGACGGTCATCCGATTGTCTTTGAATTTAAAAACCCGCAAGGACAAATTATAAAAAAAGAAGTTCAAACAAAAAACAATACTAATTTTTATTCATTCCGTACAGAAACTGAAAGCGATGCCGTAACGGGAAATTACAGCCTGAAAGTTTCAGTAGGTTCTGTCGATTTTTATAAAACCGTAAAGGTTGAAACCATTAAACCAAACCGTTTAAAAATTGCCCTTGATTTCGGCAAAAAAATGATTAAAGAAGGAATGAGTGAAAGCACAACCTTAAATGTAAAATGGTTACACGGTGCAATTGCCAAAGATTTAAAAGTTAAAGTTGAAGGTTCTTTACAGCCGATTACAACAAAATTTGACAAATATTCCGATTATACATTTGACGACCCTACAAAAAATTTCTATTCTTCAAATGAAGTATTATTAAATGCAAAAACAGATGCAAACGGAGACGTTCAATTAACCGCTGACTTTACTACCGACAATGAAGCACCCGGAATGATGAATGCTGTTTTCTTCACAAAAGCATTTGAAAAAGGAGGAAATTTCAGCGTTGACCAATATACCGTAAAATACTCACCTTATGTTGCTTACACAGGAATAAAACTTCCTAAAGGCGATAAAATGAGAGGTATGCTTCTAACCGACAAACAACACAAAGTTGAAGTAGTAACATTAACTCCCGAAGGCAGAGTTATGAAAGAATCTCACAAAATTAAAATGAAATTCTATAAATTAAGTTGGCGTTGGTGGTTTGATGCATCAAGCAATACCGTTTCTTCATATAACTTCCGAAATTCATCAACTTTATTAAAAGAAGCAGTTATCACAAGTTCCGGAGGAAAGGCTAACTGGAACATAGACGTTAAATATCCCGACTGGGGACGATATTTAGTTATTGCAGAAGATATGCAAACCGGACATTCAACAGGAAAAATCGTTTATATAGATTGGCCCGGTTGGGCAGGCAGAGCTCAAAAAGGAGATTCAGAAGGTGCAACAATGCTTAGTTTTATTTCTGACAAAGATAAATACAATGTAGGCGAAGAAGCAAAAATTACTATTCCTACCGGAAAAGACGGAAGAGCATTAATAAGCATTGAAGACGGAACAGATGTTTTAAAATCTTATTGGGTACAAACACAAGAAGGAGAAACCGAATTTAAGTTTAAACTTACTAAAAAGATGACTCCAAATGTATATGTTCACGTAAGTTTATTACAAGCCCACTCTCAAACGGCTAATGATTTACCGATAAGAATGTACGGAACAATTCCTATTATGGTTGAAGACCCTGACACAAAATTAGAACCTGTTATTACAATGCCTGATGAAATTGAAAGCGGAAAAGATTTTACCGTAACCGTTTCCGAAAAAAACAAAAAAGGAATGACATACACATTAGCAATTGTTGATGAGGGTCTTTTAGACATAACAAGGTTTAAAACTCCTAATCCTTGGGATAAATTCTTTGCAAAAGAAGCTCTCGGCGTAAAAACATGGGATATGTTTAACGAAGTTATAGGTGCAGATGCCGGACAAATTGAACGCTTACTTGCAATAGGCGGAGGCGGAGAAGAAGAAGGACAAAAAAATAAAAAAGCAAACAGATTTAAACCGGTTGTTAAATTTTTAGGACCTTTTACAATAGGAAGCGGAGACAAAAAAACACATAATATTAATATCGACAAATACATAGGTTCGGTAAGAACAATGGTAATTGCCGGAAATGATAAAGCATACGGTTCTTCCGAAAAGGCAGTTCCCGTTATTAAACCTTTAATGATTATAGGAACATTACCTCGAATATTATCACCGGGCGAAACCGTAAAATTACCGGCAAGTATTTTTGCAATGAAAAGTAACATTAAAAATGTTACGGTTAAAGTAAAAACAAACGGTTTATTTACCGTAAACGGAGAAAGTTCAAAAACATTAAGATTTGATAAACCCGGAGAAGAAAATGTTAATTTTGAACTTACCGTTAATAATACAATAGGGTTGGGAACAGTTGAACTTATTGCAAGTTCAGGAGATAAAACTTCAACTTACAGTATTGAAATTGATGTCAGAAATCCGAATCATTTAACAACAAATGTTATTGAAAAAGTTCTTACGGCAGGCGAAACATGGCAAACTAATTATACTCCCACAGGAATTGCAGGTACAAACAACGGAGTTATCGAAGTTTCATCAATTCCGCCGATTAATTTAAAAAGCCGTTTAGATTATTTAATTCAATATCCTCACGGATGCGTTGAACAAACAACCTCCTCGGTATTTCCGCAACTTTATGTTTCTAATTTAATTGAACTGAATTCAAAACAAAAAACCGAAATTGAAAAGAACATTAAAGCCGGAATTAAAAGATTAAACTCATTTCAACTTTCAAACGGAGGATTTTCTTATTGGCAAGGCGGAACAAACGCAAGTATTTGGGGAACAAATTATGCCGGACATTTCCTTGTTGAAGCAAAGAAAAAAGGTTATCCTGTTTCTTCTTCAACAATTCAATCTTGGCGAAAATATCAAAAAAATAAGGCTAAGAAATGGACAAACGACGGTTCATCTTCTCAACTTGTACAGGCTTATCGTCTTTATACTCTTGCACTTGCAGGTTATGCAGAAAAAAGTGCTATGAACCGCATGAAGAATATAAGCAATCTTTCAAGTGCAGCAAAATGGAGATTAGCTGCTGCATATTATCTTGCAGGAAAACGAACAACTGCTGAAAACATGATTGCAAACTTAACAACCGATGTAACAAAATACATTGAACTGTCTTATACCTACGGAACAGATTTGAGAGATAAAGCAATGATTTTAGAAACATTAACTCTGTTAGGAAAAAAAGCAAGAGCATTTAAATTATTGAAAGAAATTTCCGATGAACTTTCAAGTAAAAAATATTTGAGCACGCAAACAACAGCATACTCGTTAATTGCAGCTTCGCTTTATGCAGAAAATAATACAATTTCCGGAGCATTGAAATATCAATATTCGTTAAATTCAGGAAGCATGAAAAACGTTTCCGTAAAGAAAAGCATTTCGCAAACCGATATGAATATAAAAGGTACAAAAGCAGGAAATATTACGATAAAAAATACAAGCTCGAGTATATTATATGCACGAATCATTTTACAAGGCGTACCCGAAGTAGGAACTTCGCAGGATTCACAAAAAGACTTAAAAATGACGGTGAAATATACTTTAACCGACGGTTCTTATCTTTCTCCGAAAAACATTCCGCAAGGAACTGATTTTGTTGCAGAAGTTACAGTAACACATCCGGGAATTTTAAAAGCTTATAAGGAAGTTGCATTATCGCAAATATTTCCTTCGGGTTGGGAAATTATAAATACAAGGTTGTACAATGTAGGTTCGAGTTCATACACAGCAACACCCGAGAACATTGACATCAGAGATGACAGAGTTTATACATATTTTGATTTGGCAAGAAGCAAAAGTAAAACCTTTAAAGTATTGCTGAATGCAAGTTATGCCGGCAAATTTTGGATGCCGCCTACATATTGCGAAACAATGTATGATGCAAGTATTTATTCACAAAAAGGCGGAATGTATGTAACGGTTGAGTAGTACTGTGTTTATTTATAGGTTTGCGGGATTATAAAAAAAGAGGAAAACACTTGACTTTTATACCAATAACTTGGTATCTTTTAAAGCAATTCAAGAAGGTGTTGAAAGTGGAATAGCTCTTGATTTTACCCAAAGACACATTTGGAAGAATTAAAAGCAAAAAAGGAATTGAATGGCTAAATATTATTTGACTAATAAAGCCGCAGAAGACTTATCCAAGATTTGGAATTACACCTTTGATAATTGGTCTGCAAAACAAGCTGACAAATGTTCATGAGCATGTTGACCACCTCTGCTAATCGAAGTTTATACCGATTTTTACAGTAGTTTTTAACTATTATCCGTTTAAAATTGAATTTATACTTATGATTTTTTGCGTTTTAACAGTTAAGTAGTATTCGTTTTTATTTATGAGTTAGAGGTAATATATACAAAAAAGTCAAATAAACAATTAACAGTTGGAAAATATGAGAACTATTTTAATATTTACAGTTGGTCTTTTTCTTTGTAGTGCTTATTCAATACCAAAATATGACATGAAAAAGTCAATGGATAACTATGAGGAATTTAAGAGTCTGGAAATTCCTCTATACTTTGATGCCGGAATTTACCCATTTATTTATGTGAATATACAAGGTAATAAAATTCCTGTGCATGTAGATATTGGAGATGAAACAGGAAATTTTTCTTTTGACGAGAAATCTCTGGAAAGTATTAAATATAAATCTGTTAGTGAAAGCAACTATTCTACGGGTTTCAACGGTATAATTAAAAACAATGATTATTTTAACATCAATGAAATAGATATAGAAGGAATAAAGTTTAGAAATATTGTTTGTAAGAAAGACAATACAAAATTACCGAATTATCTAATGGATATTGGAAATGTTGGTCTCAATTTCTTGAAAGAATTTAATTTTAAAATAGATTATAAAAATAAATTGCTAACTTTATATAAAAAAGGATTCATTCCTGATGATATTACTAATTATTGGACAAAAATTATTTTAAATAAAAAACCTTTATTAACTTTTAATGGTCGTATTCAAGGGTATAATAAAATACTTCAAGTTGGTATAGATACCGGAACAATTATGATTGGTAAAGATATCGTAGAAAACTTAATAAGAATCCCCTTAAAACATAGCTTTATTTCAAAACAAAAAGTTGACTATATAAATGATGAACTGAAATTAAAAGTTATCAGAGAATTATCTATAACAAATGAAAACAGCCTTATTGACAGTTTAGATTTCCTAATATATAAAACGAAACAACCGAAAGATAGGGATATATTTTTAGGAGGAGATTTTTTCTTTAAGTATAATACTTTTTTTGATAATAAAAATAACATTTTATACATTAGTAAAAATAAAACCTAATACCACCTACAATAAAGCACATAAATCATTGGGCAATAAGTGATTAAGATGAACTTTTAGAAATATAAATATTACGGTAAACTGAAAACGAAGTGCTTTGAAATGCCGCTAATACCTTATAAACAAATCGTTAGCAGTAGTTCCCTGCTAATCGAAGTTTGCAACTTCGATTTTTCATTACAGTAGTTTTCAACTATTATCAGGTATGTGTGATTTGATTAACAAAAGAGAAGATTTTTTTTGAGAAATATGAATTTGCAGTTAAAACTTATTTTTAGAAACAGAAATGAATAAAAGTTGAGAAGCTAAATAAGAACTTTACCCCTAAACCTCTCACAGAACCGGCTGTACGTGACACTTTTGCTTTACACTTTTTGAAAGCAGTATTGCCTGTGCGGAGCAGTTATACAGTTTTGAATAAAATTTTAAAATTTCTTACTTGTCCTTTTTCTGTTAAAATTCTTTTTTTTGTAATGCCGTTTTTTGTTTTTAGGTGTTTGTTTTCGAGTTTGCCATTTCGGTCCTTCTCCGATTTCTTCAGGCGGCTGAACTTTTGGTACCGTAATCTCGATTAATTGTTCAATTTTCCTAAGCTTGTACATATCTTTCGGGTTAACCAAAGTTAGGGCTTCACCCGTTGCATTGCTTCTCGCAGTTCTGCCTACACGGTGAACATAATCTTCGGCATCGTGCGGAACATCATAGTTTATAACCATGTTAATTTCCTTCACGTCAATACCTCTGCTCATTACATCCGTTGCAACTAATATACGAATTCGTTTTGAACGAAAACCGATTAACACTTCTTCACGTTGATCTTGTTCTAAATCGGAAGAAATACCTTTTGCATGAAACCCTGATTTGTTAAGCGACCTTACAATTTCATTAACTTTGCTTTTTGTAGAAGTAAAAATTAAAATGCTGTTATAATGTTTCCGTTCAGATAAATATTGATTTAATATTTCCTCTTTTTGTTCGTCATAGCATAAACACACTTTATGGTCAACGCCTTCGGCAGGTTTTGAAACTTCCAAAGATATTTCTGCGGGATTATTTAATATTCGTTTAGCTAATTGCTTTATGCTTTGGGGCATTGTTGCACTGAACATCAGGGTTTGATGCTTATTTTTCAGAAATGAAATAATTGCTTTTAAGTCGTCAATAAAGCCCATGTCTAACATTCTGTCGGCTTCGTCTAAAATTAAATGTTTGATTTTATCAAGTTTTACATATCCTAATTTTAAATGAGAAATTAATCTGCCCGGTGTTGCCACAATAATATCTACATTATTTGTCAGGGCTGTTTTTTGTTTATCCCATTCTTTGCCGTCACCACCGCCGTAAACAGCAATAGAAGTTGCCGAAACAAAATAGGAAAATCCTTGTATTTGTTGTTCAATTTGAATTGCAAGTTCTCTTGTGGGAACAATTATGAGAGTATCAGTGCTTTGGTCTTTTTTATTAATTAATTTATTTAAAACAGGCAATACAAATGCAGCTGTTTTTCCGGTACCTGTTTGTGCACAAGCAATTATATCTTGGTTTTTAAGTATTACGGGAATTGCTTGTTCTTGTATCGGGGTTGCTGCTTTAAATCCCATGTATGAGATGGCTTCTAATATTTGCTCATCAAGTTTAAGTTCTGTAAATTTCATATAGGACACGAAGGTAATAATTTTAGCTTAGAATAAAATATAAAAAAAGCCCGCAAAACTGTGAGCTGTTCTTAATAAATTAAAGAAGCTTATTTATAAATACATCGATATGAGGTGTCTCCTTCAAGTTTAACTTTAAATTTTACATCTTTTTCAACTCTGAAAGTTTCAAATTCTTTGTATGTTTTCCATTCTGTTTCTCCCGGCAACATAACATCCATTGTTCCGGAAGTTACGGTCATAAATTCTACTGTTGAAGTGCCGAATTCATATTCGCCTTTTGCCATTACACCGATTGTTGCATCGCCTTCACGTGATTTAAAAGCAATTGATTTTACTTTTCCTTCAAAATATTCGTTTGTTTTGAACATTGTTTTTTGTTTTTTGTGATTGTGTTAAATTATTAATTAGTACAAAGTTAATGTAAAAAATCCATTGTGTAATATCATTATTTTAGATTTATTTTATTTTTCCTTTAATCAAAATTGTTTCGATTTCTTCTTGTTCTGCTTCTGTTATATCATAAAGTTGATAAACTTTTTTATTAAGATTATCTTCTAACTCTGATGTTTCTTTATTTTTCTTTTTAGATAGAAGTATTTTATCAACCAATTCAATGTAAGGTTCATAATCCATTTTTTTTGTAGGAATTATAAACTTTTCTACATTTTTCTTTTTCAAAACATAAGCTCCGCCTGCCGTATATTCTCCTGTTTTGTCAAAATAAAACTGAAATAAACGACTATTGAACAATGCAAGTAAAAATTTTATTGGTATTTTTTCTGATGTTAAAAGAAATGACGCACTTGTTAAGAAATGTTTTTTATCATCGTAAGCAAAACCCCAAATGCCGGAAATTATTCCCCAAATCATTTTTTCTTTGTCAAAATCAAGGTAATATGCAATATTATCTTGAATTTCATACCATTTGTATTTACCTGGTTTTCTTCCTATTTTTTCATTTCCCGTTTCTCTTGGTTTTAGTTGGGCATAAAACTTTTTTAAAAATCGTTCAATTTGAGGCATTTCTTTTATATCTACACCACGTCTTGTAAATATTAACCAAAATTTTTCATGGTAATAATCAAACTTATGAATATCTTTACCACGCAAAAGTGGATTTAATGCTTTCTTATTTTTTGCAGTCTTTGATAATTTGTTAAATATTTGCTCATCAATAATGAAAGCATCATCAAAACCAGTTGTAACCCCACGTTTAATGTTAATAGTTGCAATTTCACCAAGTCGTTTACCTGCTTTTTTTATTTTCTCTAAAATTTTGTCTTCTGTTTGACTTGTAAATAACCAAGCTGGATTTTTCAAATAGTCTTTTGGGTAAATTTTAATTCGTTTTAATAGTTCTTTCTCAAATATTTCACTGGTTACAAGCTCTTTGTAAAATTCGGCATATTTTAAATCTGTTTTAGGTTCTTGTTTATCGATATGGAAAATTGATGTTGAAACAAGTGCTTCATCAAAAACGGGAACTTGCTCGAAATTAATGTATTCGTTGTTTTGATATTTTGCCAAAAATGAGCGTAATTCTTTTCCGTATTCTGTATTAAAAAACTTATTGGTATTAATGTAGGCAAGTTGTCCGCCTTTTTTTGTGATTTCCATTCCTTTTTCAAAAAAATATACACTTATATCAGCTGTGCCTGAATATGTTTTGTGATAAATTGATTTTAAAAAAGGACTTATGTAACCAAGTTCTCGGTGTTGTATATACGGCGGATTTCCAATAACTATGTCAAAACCGGTATTATCTCCGTTTCCATTTTGAAAAGTGCCGATTATTTCGGCAAAATCAATATTCCAGTCAAACAGCACAATCGGTTTTCCGAGATCGGGACTGTAATCAATTTCTCTTTTTATTTTTTGTAAAAAAGCTTTCTTTTCTAATAATTCATTTCGCTGTTTTTCTTCTTTTTTGTTTAATTGCTTACCTAATCGTTGTTCGGGATTAAGCCCGCTTAAAATTTCATTAATTTGAACAATTTCAATTTCAAATTTTGCAATCAATAAATCCGCTTTTGCACGATTTATTTCAGATGTTAAACTTATTTTTTTATTATAATCTTTAACATAAAAGATTTCATGTTTTTTCTCTTTGATTGTGTTAATAGAATTATTGATAATCTCAACCTTATTGCTAATAGATTTAATACTGTTTGCAATGTTTTTTCTTGTCCAATCAATTATAATTGGCTGGTTTTCATATACAGGAAGTAAACTATTTCCTTCAATTATTTTGTAATCTAAATTTGGCAATGTTTCCATTAGCTGAAAATTACTATCGGCTGTATAGTAAGAATTTTTTAATAGTTCAATCCATAAACGCAATCTGCATATTTGCACTGAATTTGGATTAATATCAACCCCATATAATGAATTTTCAATAAAATTTTGTTTTTCTCTAAATAAAGTTGTTTGTATTTTTTGAAGTTCCGGATTAACGGTTCTTATTCCGTTTTTATATTCTGTTTTATATTCAAATTCTTGATTTGCAATTCGTTTATTAAATATTTTTAATTCGTCATTTTCAACTGAAATCCAATATTGAAGTGGTTGATTTTTGTTGTCGTATAAAATTTCTAATTCCGATTTTGCACAAATTAATTCGTTAAGAACAGATACGAGAAAATGTCCTGAACCCACGGCAGGGTCGCAAACCGTAATTTCATTTACTGTCTGATTAAAATTTTCAATATCTTCTGTTTTGTATTTAGACTTAGTAAATTGTTTAATTTCATCGAAATTACTTGCATTTAGTTCAAATTTTTCGTTAAATTTTCTAATTATCGCATTACGAACAACTTTACGGCTCATATACATTGTTATGTAACTTGGGGTATAAAATGAGCCGTCTTTGTAACCATTTAATTTTTCAAATATTTTACCCAGAACCGATGCGTTAATTAAATCTTTGGTTTTGTGTTGAACGTCCTGTTTTATAGGTTCTCCAAAATTATAGGCATCAAGAAATAAAAGTAAGTATTCAAGTGGTGGCAAGTCATTAGATATATCTAAGACTGAATTTTTATAAATCGGCATTGTCAAATCATCACGTAATCCTGAAATTCTACCGTGAATAGTTTCGAGATATGTGATTTGAAAAAGGCTACTGTTTAAGTATGGAATGTTTTTAAAATCAGACTGTAAAGATTTACTCCTATTATCGTTAGGTGTATTTAAAACATGAAAAAATAAGGTGGCAAGTTTATTTCCGTTTTTTATTATTTCGGGTGTTAAAAAATGAAAGTTTTTTGTGTCGTTATGGTAACTTTCTAACTGACCTTCAAGCAATTTAAGGAATAAAATACGATTAATCCAAATAATGCATAATTCCAAAGCTATATCTAAATCTCCTGCTTGCTCAACAAAACGTTTTTCACCTTGTTCTTGCAAATGAATTGGTCGTTCAAAAATAATTTTTTCTATCGTATTTTCAATAAACGAACCTTCATTTCTGTCTTTTTTTGGCAAACGGTCTATTATATTATTGCCGTTTTTTTCATATTCCTTTAATCCAAGTATATAAAGTAATTCGTTATAAAATTTTTTGTTTAGTTCACTCCCGTCCTTTTCTGATTTTTCTTTTTGTAAATTCTGTGGCGAAAAGAACCGAAACGCATTTTTAATATTCCGGAACTTATTTTCTTTGTTAAATTCTTCTATTTCATTTGTTTGAAGTGCCTTATCAATTTCTACAATTAAATCATCAGTTAATTGAAAGTGTGAAAATTCAATTTCTAATTGTTCCTCACTATTAATATAATTTTCAACTTGTTGATAAAAATCTGTTATTGAAGTTCCACTTTGTGTTTTGAAATACCAGTTATCAAAATTCTGTCGTAAGCTACTTTTGTAAAATAATTTATGAAATTCAACGGCATCAAATAAATAAAAATCTTCGGTATCTGTAATAAGAATATTTTTGATGTTGAAATTTTGTTTTTCAACTATTTCGGTTAGAAAATAGGTTACAGCCTGAAAAAACGATTTTCTATTGAGGTCTGTTTTTGTAATAAAATCATTTTTATCCAATGGACTTTTTACTTCAATAAGAACAGATGTTTTAGAGGTCGCATTTTTGCTTTCTGCAATAATTAAATCTGCTTCTCCTTTTTTGTATGGTCTGTTTCCAATATAAGTTTCTTTGTAGAAAGTGTTTTTTAATAAACTTTTCAGTTCGCTTTCAAATGCCTTTTCATTTTTGCTACTTTGTTGTTTTAATATTGATTTTTGAGTAGCAAAGTCTTTTAACTTTGGTAAAAATGTATCCTTTAAACCTTCAAATTCAATTGATAAGTTATTATATATTTTTATTTTTTTAGTTATAATCATATTTAATTTTTCAATTTATTTGAAGCAAAGTTAATCATTATTTTGTTTTCTCGTATTTTGCAGTTGTGTATATTATAATGCTTGATGTATTACACAAATTGTTTATTGTAAGTTTTTCTGTTTTGTATAAATTGTTAATAATTAACATTGTAAGGGATTCACAAACAAAAAATCAAAAAAAAAGCCACACAAAAAGCATGGCATTCTTAAATTTATTTAATTTTTATTGATAATCTTTTACAGTTTCAATAAGTTCAGGTAAGTCCATTTTGATTTCTTTTAAGTATTCAATTTTCGGAACTCCGTTTTTTGTCCAACCTCTTCTTTCATAAACTGCATCTAACAATTTTTCGTATTGTTCTTCTTTATATTTTCTGAGTATTGCAACTTTTTCTTCGCTTGATTTTCCGGTTGGGTCAACATTAATTAAATCTTTTAGTTGACCATCGTATCTGTCTTGTCTTGATTCGTACTCTTCAACAGTAACAGGTCCTGCTGCTCTGTATGGTTGAGCATCATGCTCTCTGGTTCCGAATCCCATTCTTAAATTGAATATTCTTTGGAAATTATAAACACGTTCCGATTGAAGAATCATTTCTTTATTGCTGAATTCTTTACCTGTTACCGCCGTGTAAATCTTAACATAATTATCAACATGCTCAGGTACTTTTGCAGGTTCATCAGTTTCTGCGTTATTCTGTGGCTCAATATCGTTCCACGGTAATTTACATAAACCTTGTAAGCCGAACCAAGTTCTGAAAATCGGGAAATAATGTAATGCTTCCGCTTTATCTTCAAAAGTAGGAATTTGGTTATTAACCATATCCATAAAAATTAACCACGCTTCATCGTGTTGCGGTCCTTTGTTGGTCATCGCATATCCGCCTTGCTGTGCTAATGATTCTTTTGAAACATATTGCGAATATTCCAAACCTTTATTTTCCATTCCTATATCTTGCATAAATTGAGCATCGCCCCAACCTTGTGTTGCAAAATATTCTTTTAACTTACGAACGCCTTGTCCGCAAATTTTGCCAAAACCTTCGCCTTTTGCAACTTGGTGAAGAACTTTCATTGCTCCGTCTTCATTTCCGAAGTTCAATTTAATACCGCCTGTACGTTCTTCGTTAAGAATACCGTTTTCATAACATTCCATAACGAATCCCATAATTGTTCCCCAAGAAATTGTACAAATACCGTAAGTATCACAATAGAAGTTAGATTCAATCGTAAATTCAGGATTGAAAATTCCCATAATTGAACCGAGAGATGCAGCTGTTTCATATTCAGGACCTTCAACCAAAACTTTGTCGCCTGCATACGGTCCTGTTCTTAATGTGTAATTATCAACACCTTTTGCACATGACATATTACAACCGATCCAGCAACCGTCAGGCATATTTTGTGTAAAATACGAACGATAAATATCTGAATGAATTTTATCGGCATTTTTGTGTGTCCCGAATTTAAAGTTATGAACAGGAAGTATGTCATAATCACTCATAACATTTGTAAGGTGAGCCGTACCTTTCGACTTCATTTGAGCTTGCTCTTCATCAAACTTCATTTCGGCATTGAAATTTTTACCTTTTTCACGAATGGTTTTCATATCAACAACATTGTTTAAATCTCCTTTAACACCGGGAATTTTTGCAACAATTGCTTTTATTTTTTTATCTCTGAAAACAGTTCCGATACCGCCTCTTCCTGCTTGTTTTAATCTTACTTCTTTTCTTCGTAAATCAAAGAAACTGAAATTCAACATTCCTATTAATGAATTATCGGCAGCATCTCCTGCTGATACAACAGAAATATTTTTCCTGTCTTTCTCATCATCAGCATACATTTCTGTTAATTGATGTGCCAAAATATGACTGTCACCGGCTTCAGCAGGAGCTTCACAAATGGATATTTTATGATTAACGCCGTCTATAAAAACAATTACATCATTTTCAGCTTTACCTTGTAATTCAAGTGCATCAAAACCGCTGAATTTTAAAAACGGTCCGAAATAACCGCCTACATTACTGTCCATAATGGATTGAGTTTGCGGAGATAAAGTAACCACTAATGATTTTCCGGTTCCGGAATATTGTGTTATTCCGCAAAGAGGACCTCCTGAAATAATAATTTCATTTTCGGGGTCGTTCCACTTTGTTTCGGGTGTAATTGCATCCCAAAGGTATCTTAATCCGTATCCTTTACCGCCGATGAACTTTTCTTTCATTTCAGCAGGCACATTTTTTTCTTTTATCTCGTTTGTGCCGACATTAATGTATAAAGTCTTATCGGAATAACCTTTATCCAAAGGAGTGTGTTTATAACTCCATTCAGCCAATAACTTGTGTTTATTTCTTAACTCTTGGTATTTCATATCGTAATAATTTAAAAAATTCATACTTTTTGCAAAAGTACAAATTTATATTCTGTAATGTGCATATAAAATGATTAATGTCAATATGTTAAGTTTTGCATATCGCATTGTTTTTTTTCGATATTGAGATTCAATAAGTTATATAATTGAAATATTTTAATTAAATTTGTTCTTTGAAAAAATGTACAGTAATATTATCAGAAAAGTAAAATGACATTTGAAGAAATTAAGCATACTTTAAAATACAAAATTGTAGGAATTGCAGGAGCCGGAGGATTAGGCTCAAATTGTGCTGTTGCACTTGCTCGTTCCGGAATAGGAAAATTAATTATTGCTGATTTTGATGTTGTTAGTGAATCTAACTTGAATAGACAATATTACTTTTACAATCAAATCGGGCAAATTAAAGTTTATGCATTGAAAGATAATCTTGAATGCATAAATCCGGACGTAAAAGTTAACATTCATAATATTAAAATAGATAAAGATAATTTTAATTGTATTTTTTCAGAATGTGATATTATAGTAGAGGCATTTGATAAAGCAGAAGAAAAAGAAATGCTGATTGAAACGATATTAACAAAATTTCCGGATAAACCGATAATTTCCGGATTGGGAATGGCAGGATACGGGAATAATGATTCACTACATTCAAGAAAAATTGACAACTTATATATTTGCGGTGATGAAAAAACAGAAATTTCAGAAGATAATCCGCCGCTGGCTCCGAGAGTAGGAATCGTTGCAAATATGCAGGCAAATATTGTATTGGATATTTTATTAAATGAATAAAAAAGAAATGACTATTACTTTAAATAACAGAACAGAAAAATTTGACTTTGATGTTTTAACAATAACTGAATTGTTGAAAGTTAAGAATTACACTTTCAAATTTTTAGTAATCAAAATTAACGGGCAGCTGATAAAAAAAGACAAATATTCCGAAGCAAAAGTTTCTGAGGGAGATAAGGTGGATATTATTCACATGATTAGCGGAGGATAAAAATTAAGTTTTTAAAATGAAAAGATAAAAGTTTTAAGTTAAATTAAACTTAACAAACCACTAAAAAAAAGCATATTTGTTCAGTATACTTAACAGAGTTTCCGATTTATGGCAAATGAAAACGTAACAAGAAGTATTGCCTTACATGAAGAACTTAGGTCTTCAATAAAACTAATTAAATTAGGATTTGGAGAATATCAAAATTTAGATGTAGGAAATGATTTTTATTACCTCCCATTTCAGCTTATATCAAGTGGATTTGAAAGATTAATGAAATGTCATATTTGTTTAGGACATATTGAAAATAATAATACATATCCTAAACAAAGCCTTTTTACAAATAAGTTAGGACATGATTTACTTAAATTAAAACAACACATAATTGATAATTATTTTAAAATTGAAAACATCCCAGTTTTAAAAAATGATTTAGATTATTTAACCACTAATGAAGAACTAAAAAGATTATTATATTTATTATCAGAATTTGGAAAATTTGCACGGTACTATAATTTAGATGTAGTTACAGGAGCTATAAAACCAAGTATTGATGTTAACTCATTATGGCAGGAATATGAAACTGAATTAGTATTGAAAGATGACAACTTAATAAATCGGATAGGTAATTTTGAACTTCACGATGAAGCAATTTTCGAAATAACAAGGAGTATTATTATTAAATTAGAACGATTTACAAGAGCATTATCAAGGCAATTTACAATTGGGAGATTAGGAAAACAAGCCCAACAATTTTCACCTTTGATAAACTTTTTCCTAATGTTGGAAGATAAGCAACTTGGAAATACAAATTACAGAAATGAAACAACACAATATAAAGGGAAAGAAAAAAAAGTACACAAACGTACTTTAAAAGATGAGATTGAAAGGAAAACCAATAAAAAGTATTTTAACAAAAAGATTAGGAGAAGTGAATTTAAAGGAGAATGGCCATTTTATAATGATGAAATAATAATTGAATGTAGGGATAAACATTGGTGTGTTGTAACAATTAATGGTCATGACTATGCTCTAAATGGTTCTGCACAAGGTCGCTTTAAACTTGAAAGTGTTCATGATGCAGGAATGGCAATTCTTGGTAAATCAACAAGTCAATTTATTGAGATGGCATTAGAATTAAGAAATAAATAGAATTAATTTTTTACAGTAACTATAAAAAAAACTATTAATAGAAGATAAAATATTACCAATATGCAAGACCTTACACAAATATACGAAAAACTGGGACTTTTTTATCTCGGAAAAGAAGTAAATCAAGAAACACAAGAACTTACCGACGATTTATTGTTATATAAAAACAAAAATTTAACAACACATGCTGCATTAATCGGTATGACGGGAAGCGGAAAAACCGGTCTCGGAATCGGAATTATTGAGGAAGCCATCATGGATAACATTCCTTCAATTATTATTGACCCGAAAGGTGATATGGGAAACTTACTATTAACTTTTCCCGAATTAAAACCGAAAGATTTTGAACCTTGGGTAGATGCCGGAGCTGCTGAAAGTAAGGAATTAACCGTAAAAGAATTTGCAGCCAAAACAGCTGCAATGTGGGATAAAGGAATTCAATCGTGGGGGCAAGATAAAAGCCGGATTAAAGCATTGAAAGAAAAAGCTGAATACGTGATTTACACGCCAGGAAGTTCTGCAGGTGTACAATTATCCGTATTAAGCAGTTTTGATGCTCCTTCGGAAGATTTAATTGACGACCCGGACACCTTTACTTCTGTAATTAATTCAACGGTAAGCAGTTTATTAGCTTTGGTAAAAGTAAAAGGCGATCCTTTACAAAGCAAAGAATATCTATTGCTTTCCACTATTTTTATACATCTCTGGAAAAAAGGCATAAGTATTACATTAGAAGAATTAATAGGGTATGTAACAAATCCGCCTTTTGATAAAATTGGTGTATTACCGCTAAAAAGCTTTTATTCTCAAACACAGCGTTTGAATTTAGCAATGAAGTTAAATACAGTTTTGGCAAGTCCGAGTTTTTCCGCTTGGACGGAAGGCGAAGCACTTGACATTCAAAGTTTACTTTACACCAAAGAAGGAAAAGCAAAAGTTTCAATTTTGTCAATTTCGCATTTGGATGAAAGCCAACGCATGTTTTTTGTTACCTTGTTTTTAAATAAATACATCAGTTGGATGAGGCAACAAAGCGGAACATCTTCTTTACGTGCTTTATTGTATATGGACGAAATTTTCGGATTCTTTCCGGCAGTTTCAAATCCGCCCTCCAAAAAACCGATGTTAGTTTTACTGAAACAAGCAAGAGCTTACGGTATCAGTGTAATACTTGCGACACAAAATCCTATTGACTTGGATTATAAAGGCTTATCCAATATTGGTACGTGGTTTGTCGGGCGTTTGCAAACCAAACAAGATAAAGAACGTGTAATGGACGGTTTGCTGAAAAGTGATGAAGGTTCGCTTGACAAAAAAGAAATTGAAAGTTTATTATCCAACCTTCAAAGCAGAGTATTCTTATTTAAAAGTGCCCATGAAGATAAATTAAAATTGATGCAAACCCGCTGGGTATTATGCTATTTAAGAGGGCCGCTTTCTAAAAAAGAAGTTCGAACTTTGATGGCTGATAAAAAGAACTCTGCGGATGTGAAAAAAGAAAAAGAAACTCCGAAAACAAAACCTGAAAACAAAGTTGAAAAATCATCCGTAAAAACAGGAAATGTGGTGCAATCTATTGTTTCAAATGACATTCAACAATACTATTCGATGAATACACAAATAGGCGGTAATATTCTTTACAAGCCTTATCTTCTTACAAAAGGAAAAGTAAAATTTGTTAATGCAACAAGAGGAATTGATATTGAGAAAACAGTTTCCGGAAAGCAATTTTTAGAAAAAACTTTAACAAGTATCGATTTAGCAAAATCTGTGAAATACGATTTTGATGCTGATTTATTTGATAAAAGACCTGCAGAACAAAGTCGGTTTCATGATTTGCCCGGTTTTATCGAAGAAATGAAAACGTTCAAATCTGTTAAAAAACTGTTTTCAGATTATATATACAGAACAAAAAAAATAGAATTATATAAATGTACGGCATTAAAGGTCGAATCGAAACCCGGAGACACTTTAAACAATTTCAAAATTAAAATGATTGATGCAATTCGAGGCAAGAAAGCAAATGCTGTTGAAAAATTACGCTCAAAATTCAGCACAAGAGGAGACAAATTGCAAGCAAAATACGGAAAGCTAAAGATAAAATTGCATAAAGAGCAATCAGATGTTTATGCAAAACAAACCGACAGTGCCATGAATTTTGGGATGGCTGTTCTCGGTTCTTTTTTAGGTTCAAGTACAAAACGAAAAACAAACAGAGCAATCAGCAGTGCTTCAAAAGTATCCAAAGAAAGAGCAGATGTTCGAAGAGTTGAAAAAGAAATTATGCAAGTTCAAAGAGATATGCAAGAATTGAAAAGCGATTTAAGAAGAGAAATTGATTTAATTGAAAAAAAGTTTGCATTTGAAAATTACAAAATCAATACTTTTCATATTAAACCGAGAAAAGCAGATATATATGACATAAAAGTTGCATTGCTCTGGGAGGCTGAATAAAAATAAATATCGTGACAAGAAGTATTTTTATTTCTTCAAAAAATCCTTTTTAAATTCATCCAACAAATTCAAAGCATTATTCTCTTTAAGCTTTGCTTTTATGACTTTACTTTTCTTAACAAGTGATAATGAAAGTTCTGCAGTAAATTTAATACTGTTCATCTCATCCATTTCCTCTTGAGTAAAGCGACTTTTAAAATCGTCTTCAATCGGCTGAACAATGCAAACACATTTTAACGAATCATTTCTTTCTGATAAGTTCTCGCAATATTTATTATGCAAATCATCTATTGAGTTAATACCGTTTAAAAATAGGAATGCATAAATCCCTAAACCCACAACCAGAACAGTAATTAATACAAATTTTATAACTTTTTTAGCAAATTTTATTATTAAAATAAGCAATACAACAGCAACAACTGCAATAATAATCTGATTCGTATCCATAATATAAATTTTAATTTATCGTAAAATTAACAATAATTGTCTTTATTTTACCGAATTAATAAAAAATCTGATGGCATATAACAAAAAAAATACAACCGATAAACGGGATAATAAAAGAAGTAACGATAAAAAAAGTTTCGATAAACCTTATAAAAAGAAAGACTATAAAAGAAGTTCAGAGGCTTCTTCCGAAGACAAACATAAGAAGAGAGATTTTAAGAAACCTTACGATAAGAATTTCAAGAAGAAAGATTATAAAAAGAAAGACGAAATTAAAACGGACGAAATTCCTGTTGTTACAGAAAAACGTTTAAATAAATACATTGCAAATGCCGGGATTTGTTCCAGGCGAGAAGCTGATAAGTTGATTGAAGAAGGACATGTAACAATTAATAATAAGAAAGTTACAGAAATGGGCTTTAAAGTCGGCAGGAAAGATAAAGTAAAGGTAAAAGGCAAGTTGATTCATGCTGAAAAATCAGTTTATATTTTATTGAATAAGCCGAAAGGTGTATTAACAACCGATTCAGATAACAAAGGACGAAAAACCGTATTAGACTTTTTTAAAGGAAAGCTTAGTGAACGTATATATCCGATAGGGCGTTTAGATAAAGATACAACAGGTGTTTTATTATTGACAAATGACGGAGACTTAACGAAGAAATTGGCACAACCTAAAAAGAAAAAAAAGAAAATTTATCATGTTTTCCTGGATAAAGATATTCAAAAAGAAGATATGGAGAAAATTATTGCCGGAGCAGAATTGGAAGACGGTTTCATGAAGTTCGGCTCAATTGAATTTCCGAATCCCGAACACAGAAACGAAGTCGGTATTGATATGCATTCAGGCAAGAACAGAATAATCAGAAGAATGTTTGCACATTTCGGATTTGAAGTTATTAAATTAGACCGTGTATATTTTGAGGGTTTAACAAAGAAAGATGTAAAACGAGGAAAGTGGCGTCATTTAACAGAACGGGAAGTTTCAAACCTAAAAAGAGGAACCTACGAATAGTTTGGGACAGTATTTGTATATTCATCTTTAAAAATAAAACTGATAACAATGAAGAGATTACTTTTAATTTTGATTTTAGTAATTCCGATAAAAATGTTCGGACAATTACTTTATTATCCAATTACGGAGGCCAACATTAATGATAAACATAAGTTTTATCTTGAGGATAATCGTGAAACTATATGGAAGATTAAAATGAAAAAAAATGTTGTGCATTTTATTAAAGATTTACCTTATAATGAAATAAAATCATTTACATACATAGAAAAACGAGTTACCCCCAAAGAATATTTAATAACCGAAGATTATATTTATTTCCCGAACGATAAAAGCTTGTTGATTCTTGATAAAAAAGGAAAATTGGTAACAAACTTGGTAGAACCTCGCGTACAATTATTTGACAGTACGGAATACGGAGAATTTTCCATAACAACTCCCGGAGGAAAGTGCAAAGGAAACCCCGGCAAAGGATATTTTATGGAGTTTTGCGGTGATTTTTTATTTTACATTACCGGAAAAAAAGTAATTTGTATGGACAGAAATAATTTTGAAATTATTCAAGAATACAATTTCAGCGATTTCAGAAATATTGCAAAAATCCCGAATTATAAATATATTTTTGAAGCCGTTGAATTTAAACTCGAAATTCAAGGCAAAGATTTGGTTGAATAATTTTTAGAAGAATCTAGATTTTCTTATCTTTATTGCAAGAAATTATAAAAACTTTTGAGCACCTATAAACAAATATTAACCAAATATTGGGGTTTTTCAGAGTTTCGACCTTTGCAGGAAGATATTATAAAATCTGTTGCCGATGAGCAAAAGGATGTGCTCGGATTATTGCCGACCGGTGGGGGAAAATCAATTATTTTTCAAGTTCCCGCAATGGCAAAAAAGGGTTTTTGCTTGGTTGTAACACCGCTTATTGCTTTAATGAAAGACCAAGTTGAAAATTTAAACCGGCGTGGGATTAAAGCTGCCGCTGTTTACTCCGGAATGTCAAAAGATGAGATAGATATTACCTTAAATAATGCTGTTTTCGGAGCTTATAAATTTTTATACTTATCTCCCGAGAGGCTATCTACTCGTCTGTTCCTTACCCGATTACCCGACATGAATATCAACTATATTGCTGTTGATGAAGCTCATTGTATTTCTCAATGGGGTTACGATTTCAGACCTTCATATTTGAATATTGCTAAAATAAGAGAAATTGTTCCCGACGTTCCGTTCATTGCATTAACCGCAACGGCTACTCCGGAAGTTGCAAAAGACATTCAAGATAAACTTCAATTTAAAGAACATAATTTATTTCAAAAAAGTTTTGAGAGAAAGAACTTAATTTATGTTGTTCGAAAAGTTGAAGACAAATTAAAGTATTTATTAAAGATTCTTATTCGGCAAAAAGGAAGCGGGATTGTTTATGTAAGAAGCAGAAAAAAAACCTATGAAATTGCAAAATATCTTGTTCAAAAAGGAATCAATGCCGATTATTTTCATGCAGGACTTGATTCGAAATTAAAAGACTCAAAACAAAGACGCTGGAAAAATAATGAAATTAGAATTATCGTAGCAACCAATGCCTTCGGAATGGGAATTGATAAGCCCGATGTACGTTCGGTTATTCATTATGATTTGCCCGATTCGCCCGAAGCCTACTTTCAAGAAGCAGGAAGAGGCGGACGAGACGAAAAAACGTCTTATGCTGTTTTATTGTATCAAACCGCCGATAAATTAAACCTTGAAAAAAGAATTAAATCAACTTTTCCGGAAATAAAAGAAATTAAACAAATATATAATTCACTGTGCAATTACTATGAAATTCCGACAGGTGAGGGCAGAAACTTAATTCGACCGTTCAGCATACGAGATTTTGTGAGTAAATTCAAATTGCCGATTCATACGGTATTAAGCAGTTTAAAAATACTGAAACTCGAAGGATATATTGACATGACAGAAGATGATTTCACACCTTCAAAAGTGTTTTTTACAATCGGCAGAGATGATTTGTATAAATATCAAGTTGCAAATAAACAATTTGACAGTTTTATAAAATTGTTGTTACGATTATATACAGGTTTGTTTTCAAATTTTACTGCAATTGATGAAGAATATTTAGCAAAAAAGGCAAATACAAAACAAGATGTAATTTATTCTTACTTGGAGAAGCTTCATCAACAGGGAATTATAAAATACATTCCGCAAAGAAAAACTCCTTTTATTATTTTCACTTCGGAGCGTTTAGACAAAAAAAACATATTAATTTCAAAAGAAAATTACAAAGAACGTAAAAACAGATATCTAAAGCGAGCAAATGCAGTGTTGCATTATGCTGAAAGCACCGCAAAATGCAGAAGCCAAACATTGTTGACATATTTCGGTGAGAAAAATCCATACCGTTGCGGAGAATGTGATGTTTGCAGAAGACGGAATCAATTGAATTTAAGCACCTACGAATTTGACTTAATAAATAAAGAAGCCAAAGAAATTTTAAAAGAAAAACCCGTAAAAGTTGATGAGCTTGTTGACAAAATAAAATTTGATGAAAAAAAAGTTATTAAAGTAATTCGCTGGTTAATAGACAACAGTAAAATTGAATATACAATTGATAAACGGTTGGTTTGGGCGAAATAAAAAAGCTGACAAATTTTCAAAACGGGACAGGTCTAAGACGCGAACAGATGTAACACACTTATATACAGTTTAGTTATGTGTGTTTTGTTATAATATTTATATCAAATAAATATTCTGAACTGGGCAAGAGGGGATATAGAACCTGTTATTACAGGACCTCCTGCAAATTTATCTCCTGTAAAGCTAAATATAGATGCTTATTTGAACGATTTTTAAACACAAATGTCAATGAATAAAATATTAATAATAAGTTTTTTTACTCTTTTGCTTTCATATTCTTTTGCTCAAAATAATATAAAAGACAATAGCAATAATATAATTATATCTGGTACGGTTACATCTATTTCACTTATTGATGGTTCTTGTTACTATTATTGCAAATTGAAAAATATTTCCGTAATATATGGGAGTTATATAGAAGATACAGTTACAGTTAAAATAAACCCATGTGCTACAACATTATGGAGATTAAAGGAGAATGAACAAGTTATTTTAAGTGCACAATTCATAAAGAATATATATGAAATAAATACAGAATATTATGATTTCAGTCCATTTTATTCTGTTTTAAAACTAAACAACTCAGCTCTAAAACTGTATAATGAGAAAGATTTCAATTCTTTAATAAAATCTTATACAAATTATTTTAAAAAAACAAGAATCTTAATTCTACTTTACTAAGTTAAAATTTCCTGTTTTTCAGCTTGTTTCCTGTAATTTAGGTCAATATCGTATTTTCTTTTCTTGTGTCTTTTTTCCATTTGTTCAAGTCTAATTTCGACATCTTTTTTTGT
>JAKISF010000010.1 GCA_021648725.1 Bacteroidales bacterium
GAATGGATTGAAAATATCCTACATGGTGTTGCAACAAAATATTTACAAAACTATTTAAACTGGTTTAGGTTTAAGGAAATATATAAGGGAGTTGATATTATCAAGGAAATGATTAATAGTGCTCTTGACCCGACAGGCTATCTGAAATATCAAAATATTGAAGTTAATTATGCAATGTTTATTAAATCACAGAATATTTAAACCATAGCCTTGCTTTTTCATATGATATTATCTCGTTTTAAACTAAAAGCATCTTATTTTGGGGTAATTTACCCTGAAAAATTGTTTTATTTTGACTTTGTAAAAAATATTGAAATTTTAACAAATATATATTGGGCTGACAATCAATAAAATATAAAAAATTCACATAAGGGATAAAGTATTATAATATTTTTTAATTTTAATATAAAAAACCGAATAACCATAAAGGAATCTTATTTGCAAATCCTGTTTCAATATTATCAATTGAAAGAAACGAATTTTCAATATTCTTAATTTGTTTATTATCCTTATTTTTTCCGCCAATTTCAAACGTATATTTATTATCTATCAAGAAATCACTGCTTTTAGTATAATTAACAACATGTTTATATCGTAATTGATTCATAAAAAAAGTTTCTCTTTGAGTTCCTCTATTTATATTGTTTTTATCAATTGCAAAGGCTAAATTTGTATTATTTAAAAATATTTTTTGCGGCTTACTAAAAATTCTATTACCGATTACTTTTGCTCCGAGCGTATTAATAAGTTCTGCTTTTTCCAGCAAATTAAAATATTTAATTAATGTTCTTTGATCTGTAATATACAGTTTATTTGAAATATCACTTAAATTTACCGAATACGGAACAGTAGTTGCAACTGAAAATAATAATTGTTTTAATTT
Organism: Bacteroidales bacterium; assembly: GCA_021648725.1. Lineage (NCBI taxonomy): Bacteria > Pseudomonadati > Bacteroidota > Bacteroidia > Bacteroidales > Bacteroidales bacterium. The sequence goes on from JAKISF010000010.1 coordinate 884, forward strand.
GGACAATGTTTCATATGAAATATCCGAAACATAAGGAATGTCAGTTTCTATAACAACATTAATAATATCTGCTAATCTGTCATTATATTTTTCGGAACTTTCAATAAAAAAAGGATAATAACCGGTTTGTAAATATTGTTTAAATTCCGGTAATATTTTTATTTTATTTATAATTTCATTACTGATATCTTGATGATTACTTATAAGTTCACTTAAAGAAAAAGATTTAAAATCTATTTCTCGATAAAATTGTAAATATTCTCTAAAAGACAATCCATTAAGAGAGTAAGAAGATTTTCTGCGACTTAAATCACCTTTACTTTGATATAATTGCAAAATCGAAGAACCTGAATATACTACAAATAAATCCGGTATAGTATCATATATATTTTTTAACTCTTGTGCCCAGTCAAGTTCTTTTTGCTTCTGAGGATATTTATGAACCTCATCAATAAATAAATATTGTCCGCCGTATTTAAAATACTCTTCGGCAGTTTCAAATAATTGGTTTTTATAAAAATAAGGAATATCTAATGAAATATACAAAACATTGTTACCCGTATCACTTAATTCTTTCGCCTTTTGAAGCATTAATGTTGTCTTACCCACACCTCTTGCCCCTTTAATTTCAATTAACTTTTCATTCCAATTAATTTGAGTAAATAAACTTCTTTTAAAATTTAATTTAACAGATTTTAATAACCTGTTGCTTATTTCGTGTAATTGTTCCATTTATCTTTTTTACAAAGATAAACAATTTTGTAATTAATTACAAACTAATTTAGCAGAAACATGTAATGTATTACAATTTATTTGCAATTCTTTTCTGCGTTATGTACAGCTTTTCAACACCATATATTTTAACATTTGAATCTATATTTTAAAACCATATTAAGTAAAAACTTGTTAATTAGAAATATAAGCGATAAAAAAATACGATTATAAAATATTTAATATTCATTTCATTTTTTTACTTTACTAAACTTAAAACCTTTTGGTGCTTTTTGAGAAATCTTTTTATGGTATGGGCTAATATAAATTGTTGCAATTTTTTCTTTAGCTACTGAAATAATATAAGCATCAATCGGATTCTCAATATTATTAACACTCATAGAACCTCTCCTTTTAAATTCAATTTTATTTCCATCATTTGTTATCAGTCTTTTTAGGTAAACCGTGCTTCCAAAAACACTATTAACCGGTACCGGATTTGTAATTTCAATTCCAAATTCTCCGAATCCTTCGGGTATAATATCTAAATCCGTCCCTTGTGGATTTTCATCTGACATTAGTTTCATTAGTTCCATTAATTCTTTCATTTTATAATTTTTTGTTATTTTATAATAAATTTTTCAATTCTTGTTTTTGTATATTCCGGCAAATCGGAATTGTAAAGCTTAAATGAGTTAACATTCATTTCTGTAAACCATTTTGTCAAATATGCTTTTATTACATCTTCATCATTTTTATGTTGAGGTGAAGGATTAATTTCTAAAACCAAAATGTCAAGATTGTTCAAATCGTTACGTGTTGTAATATAGCCATAATCATCTTTTGTAATTTTTTCTTCCCAATTTGAATTTCGTAAATTATTTGATTTTATCAATTTTGGGAGTAAATACGAAGTCCTATTTTTTTGTTTATCTCTTGTATCAAAATGATATAAATAACCATCAGTTATAAGAACTAATATATTTCTGTAATTCTCATCTTGCTCTATACAATAATCTACAACATCATTCTTAAAAAAGCGCCAAGTGTCAGAACCGAGATATTTCTTTGTTTCAAGTGTTTTCGTATATATTTTTGATAAATTACCTTTAAAACTTGATGAAATATTATTAAATATTTGTTTTTTTTCTTTTGGGCTTCTAATTTTTGACAAATCAATACTCAATTTTGAAGCAACGGTATTTACCTCGCTATCTTGAGGACGTGGGCTAAATATAACTTTTAATTTCCCTTTTGTATTAAAAGCACCCTTACTTTCCATATCTTGCTTAAATAATTCAGTAAAATAATTAACAATTTCAATATCTCTTTCAAAATGTTCCGGGCTTGCGGGATATTTTGTAGGTTCTATCCTATCTGATAGATCTAACAAAATTGTAATATTTAATTGCTTCTCTTTTTTAGTATCTACAATGTTAGTATCACTTGTGGTTTCTTCGCCTGAACTGTTGCCGTTCCCGCAACTATACAAACTTAACAAAATAATTGGTATTATATAAAACTGTATCTTTCTCATAATAATTAATTTACGTTATGTATTTTAAATTCTCTAATATTTATTTTAATAAATTCATCTGCTTTAAATGTTGCTTCATCAATTCTTATTTGGTCTAATTTATTCGCATTCATCCATTCTAACCAACCTCCTAAGAATTCATGTAATATTTTGTCAAACTCTGTTGTATCTATTATTACTCCATTAATTTTACCTTGCAGATTCTTTATAATTTTTTTAATCTCTGAAATATCATCAAATAATTTTCCAACTTTTAATCTTTTTGTATTTAAATCATCTTTTATATATGATATTTCCCTTTCTCTTGCTTTAATTTCTTGTTTTATTACATCAAGTTTGTCATATGCTGCTATAGTAAAATCGAAAACAAATCCCCAAATAATATAAACTACAAAACCTGCAAAAATAATTAACCAAAAATTTACAGATTTAAAAGCAAGATCAAAATTATATTCAGGCAAGTCTTGAAAACTATTACCAACCTTTATATTATATATCTTTTCTGTTATTTCATAAGCTAAAATTGCATCAAATACAAAAGTCACTAGAATTAAAGCTATAATCTGAAAATACTTTTTTAATCCTTTACCTTTTTGAAATTGGTGTATCAAAAATCCCATACCAATAAAAACAAAAGGCATAGAAATAATAAGTATTAACTCTGTAACCCCATCTTTATATGCTTCTGAAATTGCATTTGGGTCAAATATTGAACTTGCAACACCTAAATCACTTAAAGAAAATGATTTAAAGAAGGCTGAAAAAGATGCTGAACTATAAAAAATAAATAGGTAAATTGTTAAAACAAGTAAAATTAACAAGCCAATAACAAATCCAACTTTACTCAATTTATCTGGCATCACTAAAATAGAGTTCTTTCTAATTTCGTTTATTTCTCTTTTTAATTCCTCAATTTTATTTTCTTTTTCGGGTATGATTCTTTTTTCAATATGTCCAATTTTATCCTCTTTATCCTCTTTTTGCTCTTTATTAGAATTAAGTTCTGCAATTAATGGTTCTTTTAATCTATTTTGTGTATTCTCATCTCGTTGAACCATTTGTTTATGGTCTTCTCTTATTAATGCTAAACAAGCAAGTAAACCGGTATTTGCACCGTTTAATTTTTTTGCTTTATCAAAACCCCAGTTTTCATAGGATATTTTTTTTGGTTTATTTGTTTTATTATCAAACTTTTTTTCTTCAATATTCCTTGTATTTGTCAAATTGTTATTGTTAATTTTTGTCTTTAAACTTTCTTTTAATTTACTAAATTTCGTCATAATCTTAGCTATTTAATAGTTTGTCAATTTCTTTATGTAATTGATCGTTCGTTAAGTCATTTTTTGCAATATCCAATAACCATTCTGTTAATTCGTTTGCTGTTTCACCTATAAACCCAAATTTATTACAAAAATCTAATAATGAAATGCGTTCTCTATCATCTACTTTACCGTCTGCCCAAATAATTCTTGCAAAATCAAACAAATATTCAATTTTTATAATAATATCATCCGGGATTGTAAATGGAACATTAGTTGGTTTAATGATAATTTGTTCAAATTCATTTTTACTAATACCTTTACTTTCTGCTATTGAGATAATTGTTTCCATTTCTTTTTCATCAAATTCTGCATCACTCATAGCAATTAGATACATATTTAATAAATGGCTCTTCAACTCTTTTGTAAGCATATCTTTTATTAAGTTTAAGTTCACTTCCAATTCCCAAAAAGCAAATTCATAAAAAAAGAGGCGTGGGAACTGTAACAAATCTGAAATCGAGGTATCCCCATACCCACATTGACAAATAAGAACAGCCCACGCCATAGGCGTGAGCATTAATCTTATTTCTTGTCAATGATAAAAAAATAGGGATTTTCGATTTCAAGAAAATAAGCTAACGCTTTTATCTTTAATTATTTTTATTTATGTCATAATATTTGTTTTTTTGTTGTTTCTGTAAAAGTATATTTTTTGTTCTTTAAAACCTAATAATTATTGTTTTTACTAATTGAATTTACAAAATTTAATTTATGAACACATTCGGACAAATTTTCAAAATACAAATCTTCGGAGAATCGCACGGTGATTCTGTCGGTGTGGTAATTGACGGTTGCCCTGCCGGAATTTCAATAAAAGAAGAAGACTTTAAACATGATTTATTAAGACGTAAAAGCGGTGCAAAAGGAACAACTTCTCGAAAAGAAGAGGATAAACCTCAAATTATCAGTGGGATATACAATAACTTTTCAACCGGTGCTCCGATAACGGTTCTTTTTAAAAATACAAATACCCGTTCTTCCGATTATAATTTCAGAAATCATCCCAGACCGGGACATGCCGATTTTACAGCCGATAAAAAATACAATTCATATAATGACGACAGGGGAGGTGGTCATTTTTCGGGAAGATTAACTGTAGCACTTGTTGCTGCCGGTGTAATTGCAAAAAAGATTATTTCAAAAATTACAATAAAAGCAAAACTGACGGAAGCAGGAGGAAGTACAAATATTAATGAAGCCGTTGACGAAGCAATACAATCAAAAAACTCAATCGGCGGTATTATCGAATGCAGAGCAAGCAATATTCCTGTCGGTTTAGGCGAACCGTTTTTTAATTCAGTTGAATCTTTAATAAGTCATGCAATTTTTTCAATCCCGGGTATAAAAGGCATTGAATTCGGCAGCGGTTTTGAAGCCGCAAGAATGAAAGGTTCCGACCATAATGATTTGATTATTAACAAATCAGGCGAAACAAAAACCAATCATGCAGGGGGCATAAACGGAGGCATTACAAACGGAAATGACTTATTTTTTAAAGTTGCGGTAAAACCGACTTCAAGCATTTCTATTCCGCAAGAAACCTATAATTTTGAATCAAATAAAATTGAAACATTAGAAATTAAAGGCAGGCATGATGCCTGTTTCGCACTCAGAGTTCCCGTAATTGTTGAAGCAGTTACGGCTTGTGTTTTGGCAGATTTGTTTTTAATTTCGAATTAATAAAAAGTGGATTTTATTTCAATCATAATCATAGCAATCGGATTGTCTGCCGACAGCTTTGCAGTTTCGGTTTCAAACGGAATAAGCAAAAATATGCTTAAATTTAAACATATTTTTTTGATTGCTGTTTTGTTTGCTTTTTTTCAGGCAGGAATGCCTTTAATAGGTTGGTTTGCCGGAAACGGTTTTTCTGAATACATTAAAACAACCGATCATTGGATTGCTTTTGTTTTATTAAGTTTTATCGGAATAAAAATGATTTACGAAAGTTATAAATCAAAAGAAAATCAAGAAAAATCAGGATTTAATTTTTTAACAATTACGGCACAAGCAATTGCTACAAGCATTGATGCTTTGATTATAGGAATAAGCTTTGCATTTATTGATGTTTCAATTTATTCGGCAATATTAATTATAGGAATTTCCACTTTCATATTTTCACTCGTAGGTTTTGGCTTCGGAAAAAAATACGGAAAAAAAGTTTCAAAACATGCCGAACTTATCGGCGGAATTATATTAATTTTACTCGGGATTAAAATATTGATTGAGCATCTATTTTTTCATTAAATTCATTTTCACATAATATATATAATAAATTACAATGATTTTCAGACAAGCAAAAGAACAAGAACGAAACGTAATCGCCGGTTTTCAGCAAAAAATGGCATTAGAAACGGAAAACTATCATTTAAATATTGAAACTGTTTTAGAAGGAGTTCAGGCTGTTTTTGATGACTCGAAAAAAGGAAAATATTATATTGTTGAAGAAGACGAAAAAGTTATTGCATCATTGCTCACAACTTTTGAATGGAGCGATTGGCGAAACAGTTTTGTAATTTGGATTCAATCGGTTTATGTGTTGCCGCAATACAGAGCAAAAGGCGTTTTTAAATTAATGTATAACGAGATTAAAAAGATTGTTTCTGAAAATCCTAACTATTCCGGAATTCGCCTTTATGTTGATAAAACAAATACAAATGCCCAAAAAGTTTACACAAAAATAGGAATGCAAGGCGAACATTACAGTTTGTTTGAAGATATGGAATAAAAAACCCGATTCATAAAATGAACCGGGCATCCTAATTACTAATTCTACTATTATGAAAACTACTCAGCTGCTACTTCTTTCACTTCACTTTGCCACAAACCGTGTTTAGTGCAGTAAGCCATTGCAGTTAATTTTAAATTACTTTTCGTAGGAACAATATAGAAGTCAACTTCTGCATGTCCTGAAACGTTACCGAATGTTCCCGGAGGAAAGCTTGTTTGAGCTAACATTGTTTCTCCGCTCCATAATTGAATATATTTAATGAAGTGGTCAAAATCATCCGGATGCGAATATTCATTTCCCATTTGTACTTTTACTTTAAATTTTTCACCTTTTTTTGCTTTATCATCACAATGAATAAAAGGTGAATGTCTGTCAATATAGTCTTTTTTTGCTTCTCTTTCTACTTGACTTATATCTTGATATTGATTAATTTTTGCCATTTTACTTTCTTATTAAGATTAAAAGATACTTTTATGTTTATTTATACATTTGCAAATATAAAACAAAAAATATTAATATGCAAGCTTATTTAGAATTATTTTAAATAATATTTTATTTATGAAAAACGGTCTTAATATTTTTTAATATTTTAAGCCTGTTTATCAAATCAATCATTTGTTTTTTATTATTTACTTTCGCAATTACATTTCCTTCAAACATACTGTTTTTTAATGATTTAAGAGATATTGCCTGCATTTTCAAATTAAATTCTTTTGTAATAATATCTGAAATAACAGATGTAATTCCCGTAAAATCTTTACCTGAAATATAAATATTTGCAGAAAAAGACGAATTAATATCAGAAATATTCCATTTTGCTTTTACTGCCCTGTAAGGATACCTTCCCAACATATCTTTTGCATTAGGGCAAGTTTTTTTATGAATTCTTGTTCCTTTATTAACTGTTACAAATCCGAAAATATCTTCACCGGGCAAAGGGTTGCAACACTTAGATAATGTATAATCTAAATCAGAAATATTTTCATCAATTAATAAAAAATCACCGTAATTAACATCTTCCTTTTCTTGACTTCCGGTATCAGTTTTAATTTCAGTAATTATTTCGTCTTCAATTGTTTTTTTCTTTTCAAAAGCTTGTTTTATTTTTGAAATATCAACTGTACCCTCTCCTACACTATGATAAAATTCAACTGCTGTTTTAAAATTAAAATGGTCAGTAAGAAGTTCAATGTTTTTTTCGGAAAATCCGAATTTTAAACGTTCCAGTTTTTCTTTAATAATATCTTTACCGCTTTCTGCTCTGTTAAAAGTTATTGATTTTAATGCTCTTTTAATTTTATTTTTAGTCCTTGTACCTTTTGCTATATCAAGCCATTCAGTATTAGGTTTTTTATTTTTATTTGTTAAAATTTTTACGGTATCTCCATTTTTAAGGATATAAGATAAAGGCTGAATTTTATTATTGACAACAGCTCCCGAGCAAGTTTCGCCTACTTTTGTATGAACGGAAAAAGCAAAATCCAGAACTGTATAATCTTTTTTAAGACTTTTTAAATCACCTTCCGGTGTAAAAACTAATATTTCTTCTGAATATAATTGACTTTTAGAACTTTCGTCCGTTTCGTTTTCATAATCTCCTGCATTTTCAAGTGTTTCTCGTATTTTTGCCAACCAATTATTGCTGCCGCCTTCTTTTCCTGTTTTATATCTCCAATGTGCAGCAGGTCCTTTTTCAGCAACTTCATCCATTCGTTCGGTTCTTATTTGAACTTCAACCCATTTATTTTCAGCACCTAAAACCGTTGTGTGCAAAGATTCATACCCGCTTAATTTCGGTGAAGAAATCCAATCTCGAAGTCGTTTTGGATTAGGTTTATACAAATCGGTAATAATTGAGTACACATTCCAACAAACAGATTTTTCATTATTAAAGTCAGATTTTAAAATAATTCTTATCGCAAATAAATCATAAACTTCTTCAAACGGAACATTTTGCGATTTCATTTTATTCCAAATTGAGTGAATAGATTTCGGTCTGCCTTTTATGGTAAAATTATAACCGGCTTCTTTTAATACTTTTTTTAACGGAGTAATAAAACTTTCAATATATGTGTCTCTTGTTGCCTTTGTTTCTTTAAGTTTTTTTGCTATAAAACGATACATATCTTCCTCCGAATATTTCATCGTTTTTTCTTCAAACTCGGTTTTTATATTGTATAAACCGATTCGGTGTGCCAGCGGTGTATATATAGCTTTAGATTTATTGATAATTGAAGCTTTTTCTTCTTCATTATATTCATCAATATGTCTTATTTTATACAACTCAGCGGCAAGCATAATTAAAATTGCTCTTACATCGTCCGTAACCGTCAATAAAAATTTTATAAATTGTTCTGCTTGTTTATCAATTTTTTCTGTTTTAAGAATCGGGATTTTATATAAACCCGTAAGAATTTTTAATACATTAGTACCATATTCATTTTTAATATATTCAGAATCTATGTCTTCTTTTTTATAAAAACTGTAAAAAACGGCAGCAATTAAAGTGTTCACACCACCTCCGGTATCATTTATTATAATATTGCAAATTTCGGAAGTATATTCTGAATTATTCTTAATTATATTTTTATCGCTGCCGGATAAAAGATTTAAGACTTTATATATTTTTTCCTTGCTTTCCCTATTATCAAACTTATCGGCAAATTTGATTAATTCGGCAAATTGAAATTTAATATTCTTGTTAATTGTTTCTTGCATTATATTTCTCCGGTGTTATTAAGTAAGATACAGGATTTAAAATATTTTTTTAACTTTGCAATTCTGTTTTATAAAACAGTATTTATGAAAAACACTTTTTACATTATTTTATTATCTTCTTTTATGTTTATTTCTTTTAAAAAAGATGATAATAAAAATTTTGAAGCAAAATTAGCAGATATTCAATATTATTCGGTTAATAAATGTAATTCTGATGAGCATATATACGTAATGGTATTGTATGAAGTTAATTATAAGAACCTTGCTTCACTAAAGATGAAACATGAGTTTGACGGAAAAATAAGTACCTGTTCTCCCGTAATCGAAACTGATAAAAAAGGGAATGTTGTTTATGGTTTCTGTTGTTCAAAAAATGATAACAAAACATTTACAACAAAATTTATTTCTCCGAAAGGAAGAGTAAGCAATAATGTTTTTGTGAAAATAGACTTTTCTGTTGCTGAAATTATCTCAGGAACACCTCCGCTTACAAAAAAAATCGATTGATTGCCTAAAAAAACTTCCCGTAAGCAGAGCTCAGGGAAGTTTATGCTGTGATTTTACTTTTTTACAATCCCAGTTCTTTTAAACCTTGCTCAAATACAATATCTACCGGTATTCCTGCTTCGTTTACTTTTTCTAAATCTTTTTTTAATTCTTCTCCGATTTTCCCTTTTTCTTCAATCCATTTTTTTGCTTCTGCATAATTTCCGTCTCCTTGAATAACTAAAATCTTTTCTGTTAAAGAATTCATTGCTTCTTTCATCTTTTCAAAGTTTACGCTGTATTGTCCGGTTTCGGTATCCTTAGAGAAAGCACCCATTTCTTTAAAATAAAAGAAACGTAACATATTTGCTTTTCCGTGGGAACTTGAAACTCCGAATCTTACAGAGCGAAAAATTCCTGCCATAAATGTAACATAGTTATCCATTAAGTCTTTTTCGGGAAATTCTCCGTCATCAAATAATTTTGTTACAAAAAATAATCCGAGGATATCAGCCTTCCCTTCTTCTATTGTTGTTGCATATTCTTTTAAAGCATCGCCTACGGTTTTTGTTTTATCATTCAGCAAATACTTAATACCCAGCCCATGAGCTGTTTCATGAAACATTGTATTTTCAAAAAATGCATCAAAAGTTATATGTTTTTGTTGTTCTTCTGCAATTAACACTTTACTGATGGGAATTAAAATTTTATCGAATTTTGCTTGCATTGCATTTTTTAATTGTAATCTTCTGCTGCCTTTTGCAAGGTGAACTCTTTTATCATTCGGTAAGTTGATGGCAATAGTTTTGCTGCCGGCATTACAATCACCTGCATAATAAACTACGTCATAAGCTCCTAAGTCAGAATTTCTTCCGGGAACTTCTTGCTTATATTCTTCGGTAACAGGTAATGCTTTTTGCATATCAGGCAACATAGCAGCATATTTTGCTAATTTATCACTCCAAACTTTATCTTTTATTAAAATAAATGCTTCATGTGCTGCTTTATAACCATACAGGGCATCTTCATAATTTTCAATAGGACCTACAACAAAATCTATATCATTGTTCTTCATATCCATCCAAGCCATATCGCTTTCTAAATAATCATCAGTAAGTAATGCTTCGGCTCTTAAATTTAAATAATTTTTAAAGCCTTCGTCATCAGCTAACTCGGCAGCTTGTTTTAATAAGTCGGCTAATTTTTCTGTTTGCTCTTTATATGCATCGTGGTACCAAACAGTTTTTAATTTACCGTTTTCATCTCGTTGTATTAATGTGTATAACGAAGTTTTGTTTTTATCTTCAATATTTTCAAATTCTTCTTCGGTCATATCTGCAGGATAAAAATTTGCTCCTTTCGGTTTTTCGTTTATTCCTTCAATAAATGATTTATTTCCGTTAAGTCTTTCCCACGGTCCGTAATTTATTTCAAGAAATTTCTTTGTATATTCATCAATATTTTCCGTAAACAATTCTGTTTTATCTCCATAAGCTTGTGTCCAGTAGATTTCATTACAGATATCTGCCGCTTCAAACAACAAAGGTAACATTTGCTTCTGATTGTCAGAAAGATGCTCAGTATTTGCAGTTAATTTAAAGCTTATAAATTGCTCTGTTTTTGCTTTCATGGGATTATCATTTTCATTTGTTTGAACTTCTTGTTCGGTTTCTTTACATGCACCCAAAATAAAAAGAAATAATACTGTTGATACTAAGAAAAAAAGTTTGTTTTTCATTTTTTTAACTTTATGATTTATATTTTAATTGCAAATATATTGTTTTAATACTTAAATTTTGAAACTTTTTTAAATATATTGCGTATTCTAATATTAAAACTGTTTATTAACTAAAAAATAATATATGAGTTCAATAGTAAAATTTTCGGAAGCAGCTTCAATAGGGCTTCACGGAACGGTATTAATTGCAAAATCAGAAAATTTCCTAAATGTTAATAAAATTGCTGAGAAAATAGGAAGCTCTCGTCATCATGTAGCCAAAGTAATGCAACGCTTAGCAAAAGACGGATATATAAGGTCAATGAGAGGGCCTACGGGCGGTTTTGTATTACTTAAGAAACCTGAAAAAATCAGTTTTTTAGATGTCTATGAATCAGTAGAAGGAAAAGTTTCAACCAACGATGAATATTCAAATATTAAAGAAACAGAAGCAATTGATAAAAAGATATTAAAAGATATTACAAAAAAAATGACTCAAGATTTTATTAATTATATGAAAAAGCAACATATTTCTGATTATATTTAAAAAAAAATCCCGAATGTTTCGGGATTTTTTTTAGTTCATATCATTTATAATCCTGTATGATTCTTCAAGATAAATATCCTTTTTCAAATTTTTAATCCATGATTTTACTCTGTCAATTTTAATTGTATCAGAATAAACTTTGAGAGAATCTACTCTTGAAACATAAAATTTCAAACCGGAAATTCTTCTGTCTGCATTTCTAAATCGCTTATTTATTTTACTTTTATTTTCTTGTTCTTTTCTGTATTTATTTAGGTTCAACGTAAGTAATGTTTCGTCTTGCGACTTTTTTAAATAATCGGAATACTCATCAATAATAATAAATGATGTATCTGCCGAAACACGATTATTGCTTTTTTGTTTAATTTTCTCAAAATTAATATTTGTATTAAAAACAGAATATTCAGCTTTCGGAATTTCATCCCATTCAATAGGGTTATCCATGTCTTTTTCGCCCATATCCATCTTTGAATAAGCATCGGGTAAAACTATGTCAGGTTCTACTCCTTTTAATTGAGTTGCACCTCCGTTAATTCTGTAAAATTTTTGAATAGTGATTTTCAGATGCCCGAGAGGTTTTAAATCATCATTAGAACGTGTCATTTGGTCGAAGGGAATAAATCTTTGAACCGTTCCTTTTCCGAAAGTACTCTTACTTCCTACAATAACCCCTCTTGCGTAATCTTGAATTGCAGCAGCCATAATTTCAGAAGCCGAAGCACTGAATTCATTGACCATTACAAGCAATTTTCCGTCATATAAAGTACCGGCTTTTTTATCTTTTAATACTTCCGGCATACCGAATCTGCTTCTTACCTGAACAACAGGACCTTTATCTATAAACAAACCTACTATATCAATAGCATCAATTAACGAGCCGCCGCCGTTGCTTCTCAGGTCTATAATTATTCCTTCAATATCTTCTTTTTTAAGTTTCTCAACTTCTTTTTTTACGTCAACTGAGCTTCTGCGACCGTTTTTATCTTCAAAATCAGCATAAAATTGAGGTAAGTATATATATCCTATTTTTTTTCCTGAAATTGAATCTTGAATTACTATTGATTTTGCAAAAGTTTCTTCAAGAATAACAACATCCCTGATAATGGGAATGATATGGATGCTTCCGTCAGCTTTTTTTACGGTAAGCCTTACTTCTGTTCCTTTTTTTCCTCTTATCATTTTAATTGCTTCGTCAAGTCGCATATCAACAACATCAACAGGTTCATCAGCTCCTTGTGCAACTTTAAGAATTAAGTCGCCGACTTCAAGTTCCCCTTGTTTCCAACAAGCACTTCCGGCAACAATTCTTTCAACTTTAATATATGCATTAGGTTGCGAAAGTGTTGCACCTATTCCTTCTAATTTTCCGGAAATGCGAATATCGAAATTTTCTTTGTCTTTCGGAGGAAAATAACTTGTATGAGGATCAAAAAATCCGGCAACAGAATTAAAATACATTCTTAATAAATCTTTTTCATCTATTTTTGTCATTCTGTGATACCAATCTTCATAAGTTTTTTTAACTTCTTCCCTTGCTTTTTTTTCAAGTTCTTCAAATGTTTTTATTTCAATAGTTGTATCATTATCTTTTTTAGCTTTTTCCTGAATTTTAAGTTTTGTTGCTAACTTTGTCATTACGGAGTGCTTCAAATATTTCTCCCAATTTTGTTTTAATTCTTTTTTGCTTTCTGCAAAATTTCGTTTTTCAGAATCAATTTCAATAAATTCGTCTTCGGTAAAATCAAAAGGCTTTTTTAACGCAGCTTCAATATACTTATCAACTTCTTTAACCCTTTCAATATAAGTGTCTTTTGTTAATTTAAAAAAGGTAAAATCAGCATCTTTAACAGCTTCGTCAATTTTATATTTATATGCAGCAAATGTATTAATGTCAGATTGTAAGAAGAAGCGTTTGTTATAATCCATTTTTTCCAGATACAAATGAAAAACTTCTTCAGAGAACTCATTATCAAACTTATGTTCATAATAATGATATGTTCGCAAGCTTTGCTTCATTATTTCCAAAATCAATTTATTTTTTCTGTTATCATTATTGTCAGAAGTAAATGAAACAATAAATGAAAACAGTATAATTATATATATCGGAATATGTTTTTTTCTCATAATTTTTTATTTAACTAACGATAATTATTCATTTTATGTTTTGTAATATATTTTATAATTTTCGGAAATTTTATTAAATATGGAATTATTTTCATTTCCGTCGATTGTTAAACCGGATGCAAAGATATTAATTTTAGGAACAATGCCGGGAAAAACATCTTTAGAAATTAATGAATATTACGGCTACAAACATAATGTTTTTTGGAAAATAATGTTTGAACTTTTTGAAATTGAATATTCAAATAATTACAAAATAAAGAAAAGCTTACTTAAAAATAATAATATTGCACTTTGGGATACTTTGAAATATTGTGAAAGAAAGGGAAGTTTAGACTCAAATATTAAAAATGAAGAGATTAATGATTTTAATGTTTTTTTCTCGGAAGCCCGGAATATAAAAGCTGTTTTATTTAACGGAAAGTCGGCATATAATTTTTATAAAAAACATATAGGATTTAATGATGATTTCCGTTATTATTCTTTACCCTCAACAAGCCCTGCAAATGCAAGCATGAACTTTGAAACAAAATTGAAACATTGGTCAATAATTAAAACATTACTAAATGAGTAGCATAACAAAAAAAGATTTCAGAATAATTTTTATGGGAACTCCTGATTTTGCTGTTGAAAGTTTAAAGTCATTATATAAAAACCATTTTAATATTGTTGCGGTAATAACTGCTCCCGATAAACCTGCCGGCAGAGGAAAAAAAATACAAACTTCCGCAGTTAAAAAATATGCAGAAGAAAATAATCTCTTGATTTTGCAACCCGTAAATTTAAAAAATGAACAATTTATAAAAGAACTGCAAGAACTTAAAGCAGATTTACAAATTGTAGTTGCATTCAGAATGTTGCCGGAAGTTGTTTGGGCAATGCCTGAGTTCGGAACAATAAACATACATGCCTCTCTCCTGCCCGACTACAGAGGTGCAGCACCTATAAATCATGCAATAATAAACGGAGAAACAAAAACAGGTGTTACAAGTTTTTTTATTGAAAGGGAAATTGATACAGGAAAAATAATTTTTCAAAAAGAAGTTAAAATTTTACCGAATGAAAATGCAGGGCAATTGCATGATAAATTAATGACAGCAGGCGGAAAACTCATAGTTAAAACTGTAAATGCAATTATTAATAAAACCGTAAATCCTGTTTCACAGAAAACAGTTAATATTTCTGAAATAAAACCTGCGAATAAGATATTTAAACAAGATTGTGAAATTAACTTTAATCAAAACACAGTAGATGTTTATAATTTTATCAGAGGTTTAAGCCCGTATCCGGCTGCTTGGACAAAACTTACCGATAAAAACGGCAAAAATATTACTTTAAAAATATTTGCGACTGAAATGATTATTGAAAATCATTCAAATAAAGCAGGTAAAATAATATCAGACAATAAAACTTATATTAAAATCGCAACACCGAACGGCTACATAAACATTGCGGATTTACAGTTACAAGGAAAGAAAAGAATGCCCGTTAAAGATTTGTTAAATGGTTTTGACATTTCTGAATACATATTAAATTAGCAAATTACAATAAGCTTTTTATTCTTTTTATTTTTTCCTCAAGAGGAATATAACCGTCAATTTTATAAATTTTATGTCCGTCTTTTTCCATTTTTCTGAACCACGTCATTTGTCGTTTTGAGAACTGATGAATTGCAACTTCCAACTTATCAAACATTTCATCACGGCTTAATTCTCCGAGAATAAATTCCGTTATAAATTTATACTCCAAACCGTAATATTTTAAGGTCTCAACAGGAACATCTTTTTTAATTAATATTTCAACCTCCTCAATCATACCGTTTTGCAAACGCTCTCTTAATCTTTGCGTTATTCTTCTTCTTCGAGAATCTCGGTCAAACACAACTTGAATACTCAAACTGTTAATTTTAGGATAACTGAAATCAATTTCTTTATTTTTTTGATAATAAAGGGCAATTTCAACCGCTCTTATCAGTCTTTTTCTGTTTGATGTATCACTTCTGTTATGTAATTCTTTGTTTGTTTTTAAAATTTCAATTAATTCTTTATCTGTTTTTTTTTCTAATTCAGCTTTTAAACTTTCGCTGTGCGAAACATTAATCAATTTGTAGCCTTTCAGAACTGCATCAATATACATTCCTGTACCGCCGCTTAAAATCGGGAATTTGTTTCTGTTCTTAATATCTTGATAAACAGACAGAAAATCTTTCTGATACTCAAATACATTATATTTGTATCCTGCATCAACAATATCAATTAAATAATACGGAATTTGTTTTCCTTTAACGGTATAATCTTCCAAATCTTTGCCCGTAGCTATATCCATTCCTCTATATACTTGACGTGAATCAGCACTTATTATTTCTCCGTTTAATTCAGAAGCTAAATTTGCCGCTAATGAAGTTTTACCTCCGGCGGTTGCTCCGAGAATGGTAATTATATCGTATTTAGGCTCTTTATTTTTCAAGATTACAAAGATAATTATAAATTTGCAAGCTATGGCAAATGTACTGAACATAAAAAACAAAAAAGCAAGGCATAATTATGAGTTGCTGGATAAGTTTATTGCCGGAATTCAACTTTACGGAACAGAAATTAAATCTATAAGAGCCGGGAAAGTCAGTTTAAATGATTCGTATTGTGTTCTTTTAGAGCAAGTAAATAAACCGGGAGTTTTTGAAGTTTGGGTTAAAATGCACATCTCGGAATATACTCACGGAACTTATTCTAACCACGAACCGAAAAGAAACAGAAAATTGCTGTTGAACCGAAAAGAAATAGATAAAATTGTTAAAAAGGTAAAGGCATCTTCACTTACAATTGTCCCTACCCGACTGTTTATCAACGACAGAGGACTTGCAAAATTAGAGATTGCCATTGCAAGAGGAAAAAAATATCACGACAAAAGACAAAGCCTTAAACAGAATGATGATAAAAGAGAAATGGATAAATTGAAGAAAATGAGGTTGTAGTTACCGGTAAAAAGTTATTTGTTCCTTCCCGTAATTTCAAACTTCTTAATTAGTTTTTCTCCTTTTTCATCAACTAAAGTCAAAATATGCTCTCCTTCTTTCGGGCTCAGTTCAATTTGATGAATTTTAATTGTTTTTCCGACAAGTTTACTGTCAACATACCAAAAAATCGTTGTTTTTTTATTTCTGTGTGCCGCTTCAAAAACAGTTTTTCCGAGTTTGCCGTCTAAATCAACGGGAACATAAATTTTTGAATTATGAAAAGGGTAAATCAACTCCATATCTTTATTTGTTTGTTCAATATTATTGGAGCAATCATATCGATACGGCGGTAAATATTTATAAGATGCATTTCTTTTTTTATAATAAAATTCAACCGAAGGAGGAAGAATAAACCAAGGTTTTGAAACAATATTACTTACTGATTCACAATTTCCGTTTACACGATATTGTTCAGTTTCATCAAGGTAAATTAAAGTGTGATAAGGGCAAACATCTGTTCTGTTTCCTGTTGAAGGAATCCACATTTCTTCTGTATCATCGCAAACCAAAGAAGCTAAATGACCGCTTTTTTTACAAATTTCTGCTTTTATCATATCCTGCTCAGGCATTGTAAACCAATTTTGAGCATCAGGCAAAATATCAAATACATCAAACAAAACCGGAGCAGCGGCTCTTACTCCTACAATTCCGGGGCGACCTTCACCGTCGGCATTTCCTGCCCAAACACCCACAACATATTCAGGAGTTACACCTATTGCCCAAGCATCTCTGAAACCGAAACTCGTACCAGTTTTCCATGCAATGCGTTCCGAAGATTGAAACATTTCCCAATTATTATCATCATCAGGTCGTTCAACATCCAACATGGCTTGAAAAGTTAAATAAATTGCAGATGCAGAAAAATATGAACTGTTTTCAAAATGTTGCCAATCTTCGTCAATATTTCTTTGTTGTTTATCTTTCAAAATATAAACAGGCGGGTGAAAATCATTTTTATCGTATTGATAACCGTATTCTTCATAATGATTTAAAGTTCGAGCCATTGACGCATAAATTCCGCAAATATCCCATAAAGTTCCTTCGCAACCGCCGAGTATTAACGATAAACCGTAATAATCGGCATTATTATGCAAAGTAGTCATTCCGATGTCTTCGAGTTTTTTGTATAACTTTTTGTTTCCGTATTCTCGCAACATTATTACGGCAGGAATATTAAGAGAACGAGCCAAAGCTTTATGTGCGGGAACTGCACCGTCATATCCTCTGCTGTAATTCTTCGGTGTATAACCGCCTATTCTTGTAGGAATATCATAAATTAAAGTATTAGGCAAAATCTCTCCTTCCGTAAGCATGGATGCATACAGAAAAGGTTTTAAAATACTTCCTGTGCTTCTTTCGGAAGTTATAATATCAACAGAATTTTCATTAGAATTATCCGAAAAATCATTAATATTTCCGATATATGCCGATACATCTCCGGTTTCAACTTCGATTACCAAAACGGCTAAATTATTTATTTGATTTCCTGAAAGTCTTCTGTGATGTCTTTTAACTATCTCATTTACTTTCTCTTGCAAATCAGATTTTAAAGTTGTTTTTACTACTTTACTTCCTTCATTTTTTACTTTCATTAAAAGATGCCTCGAAATTGACGGGAATGACTTTGTGATTTCAGGCACTTCTTCTTCCTTTGCCAATTCATAAGTTTCTATATCAATTATATCTTTTTCGTATAAGCGTTTTAAAAGTCTGTTGCGTTTTTTAAAAAGAGCATTTCGGTTTCTGCCGGGATGAATTAATGCCGGAGCATTAGGTAAAACAGCCAAAGTTGCCGCTTGTGCCCAAGACAGTTTATCTGAATTTACACCGAAATATCGCCAAGATGCAGCATCAATTCCTACGACATTCCCGCCAAAAGGTGCATGAGATGCATACATTGCAAGAATTTCAGTTTTGGAATAAGAAAATTCTAAACGAGTTGCCAGAATAATTTCAATAATTTTTTCCCAAACAGTTCGTTTTTTGCCTTTCCGGGAAAGCCTGATTACTTGCATAGTTATTGTACTTCCTCCGCTTATTACTTTACCTGCCGATAAATTTTGTTTTATTGCTCTTCCGAGACTTATTATATCAACACCCCAATGATATCTAAATCTTTTATCCTCAAAAGTAATAATTGCTTCTTTAAACTTATCGGGTACTTTTTCCGTGAGGGGAAAACGATATTGTCCGTCTTCGGCAATATGAGCACCGAGTAATTCTCCGTTGCAATCTTTAATAACGGTGCAATACGGGTCGTTAAATAACTGCGAAGGAAGTATTTGCCAATAAATTATTATCAGAAGTAATATGACTGATAATTTTAATATTTTTTTTACTTTTTTGGGCATTGGTGCTTATTAAACTTAAAATTAGACATATTTCAGCTGCATATATCATATACTTTTCCAATAATTTTTTGTATGTTTTTTTCAGAAAGTTAATTTCTTCCGACAACTTTATCATATCTTTTCTTCCGGGATTTCCTGCACCAAGAACAGCTGTTGCATGTTCGCCGCCGAAACCTTTACTTTTTAATTTATAAACAAAATAATATAAAGGGTTTTATTCATAACACTACTCAATATAAAAAACTGCCGATTTCAAAGAAATGACAGTTTAGCTTATTGAAATTATTTTTTCAGATACTTTCTAAATCATTTTTTAGTTTCGGTAAATGCTTTTTTATAATTTGCCATACTTAATATTCATCAACTCCGAAATAATCATGTGCAACTATATTTCTGAATGATTATATTTTATACCATTCAACATAACTATTTGTATTTTTAAAACTCTCACTAAACTTTAAAGTAGTTTCTCCAAGAGCAATAAAATTCATTAAAACTGCATCAAAACTTTTTTCATCTTTTACAAACTCGTCTGCATTACTAAATTCAGATATATAATCAAAAATCTTATCGATTGTTTGTATCATCAATAAGCATAATATATCATCTTTATTAGACATAGATTACTTCGTTTAAAATGAAGGTTTTAAAAATAGGTTTAATTGAACGCTCTCTGCATAAATCAATCTCTCGGTTATACTTTTGTTTTAATATTTTTTTTATTTCTTGTTTTTTTTCAAATATTTCTTCAGTATCTAATTCCATTTCAATCAAAATATCTATATCACTTGTTTCATTTTGTTCATCTCTTGCAAATGAACCGAAAATACCAAGTTTAATAACATTATACTTTTCTTTGAACATTTCTTTGTTCAAAGAAAAAAAATATAATATTTCTTCTTTTGTTAACATTATTTTCAGGTTTATCTATTTCTCAACAATTTCATTTATTCCTGAATTATACGAAAGTCCGTGTTTTTTTAATGATTCTTGAAATTCAGATACGGTAAGTTTTCCGGTACGCCAAAGTGCAAGTTCTTTATTTAAATTTTCAATTTTAATTAACATCCAATGCTTTTCATCATCAGATAATTCCTTTTTTGAACTGATTTCAACAAGCTTATTTTCAGTCTGTTCACTTCTTTTTTTTATGCCGGCAGAGGCTAATAAATTATCAAGACCTCCTTTAAAGCTTTTCTTTGCCATTTTAGTTTTATTTAGTTACCGAATTTTTCTTCCATATCAATAACTTCTTGTACAATTCTTCTGTAGTCAAATGCTCCGTTACTGTTGTTGTCGTATTCAAAAATATCTTGACCTACGGCAGGTGCTTCCGCCAAAGCAATATTTGTTCTTACTTTTGTTTTAAAAACTCTGTCGTCGAAATACATAACAATTGTGTCTAAAACATCTTTATGAAGAATTTTTCGTTTATCAAACATTGTTACGAAAACACCGCTTATTTCAACTTTTCTGTTCACATTTGCTTTTATGTTATTTACAACTTCAATAATTTTAGCTAAACCTTTTACTGCCAGAAAATGCGGTTGTATCGGAATGATTACTTCCGTTGAAGCTGCAAATGCATTTAATGTAAGTAAACCTAACGAAGGCGGACAATCAATAATGATGTAATCATATTTGCCTTTTAAGGGTTCAATTAATTTTGCAATAGAATTTTCCTTATTTTCTTCAGATTTTAATTCTATTTCGGCAATAGCTAAATTGGATGATGCAGGAATCATATCAATATTTTCCCTGACAGAAATCGGCTTTAAACCGTTTCCGTTAGTGTATGCATCATAAATATGATTTTCTGATTCTGAAAGCCCGTAACTTATTGTTAAATTTGCCTGCGGATCTAAATCAATTAACAGCACTTTTCTTCCGTGCGATGCCAATCCTGCACCAATATTAACAACACTTGTTGTTTTTCCTACACCGCCTTTATGGTTACTTACTGATATTATTCTGTTCATTTTTTGATAAAATCTTAATTTATATGCCTTACTAATATTGAGTTACGAAAATATTTAAATTTTGTTGCAATAATCTTGCAAAAGACACTAAATTATAAAGTAAAATTAACTTTAACAAGAATATTTCAATATTTAGTTATACAAGTAACTTTTTTTGATAATCTAAAGCAATTATTTAATTTTGTTAAATACTAACATCTCGGTTATGAAAAAATATTTGAACATTATTATACTTTTATTTTTACCTGTTATTTTTTATTCGCAAGGACAAAGTCCTAACTCGGTAAAATGGGCAGAAATAAATACAGAATATGCACAATTTATTTTTCCGGAAGAAATTACAACAGAAGCACAAAGAGCTGCAAATCTCATAGACTATCTGTATTCTTTTGAGACTAAAACGCTTAACTCGAAGCCGAAAAAAGTTCCGATAATATTATACAATCAGTCAACAACTTCAAACGGATTTGCAGCATTAAGACCCCGACGTTCTGTTTGGTTCTCAACACCATCACAATATGCAAGTGATTTAGGGACTGACGATTGGTTTTATACTTTGGGAACACATGAATTCAGGCATATTGTTCAGTACTCGAAAAATAATAAGCATTTCACAAAACTTTTAAGCATTATTTTCGGTCAAACAGGTTTGTTAATGGGTGAATATTCAATACCTTATTGGTTTTTTGAAGGAGATGCCGTTTGTATCGAAACTGCATTATCAAAAGTTGGGAGAGGCAGAATTTCTCAGTTTGATATGGGAATAAGAACAATACTTTTAAATGATATTGATATTTCTTATGATAAAGCAAAATTTCGTTCTTATAAAACATTTTATCCCGGACATTATAATTTAGGTTACTTAATGACATCGCAAGCACGGGAAATATACGGTGCAGATGTTTGGGATAAAACTTTAAATCATACTTCAAAAATATCATTTTGGCCATATGCGTTTTCAAGAGGACTGAAAAAAACAACAGGGCTGAATGAAAAAAAATTATACAAAAAAATAATGAGTCGCTTAGATTCTGTTTGGACAAAGGAATTAAAAAATACTGAAACTTTTGAAGCAAATATTATAAATAAATCAGAAAAAAAATCTTGGACTAAGTACACAGAACCCAACTATTTAAATGATAATCAGATAATTGTAAAAAAATCAAGTTTAAGAAGTGATATTACAACCTTTTACATAATAAATGAAGACGGCACAGAAGAAAAAGTTAAAGCAACCGATGCCGGATTAATTTCAACAGCAAAAAATAAAGTTGTTTGGTCAAGAAAATATCATGACCCCAGATGGCAAGTGAGAGATTATTCTGATATAATTATTTTTGATATTAATACAAAAAAAGAAAAAAGGCTTACAAAAAACCGAAAATTATTTGCTCCCGCTATTTCAGAAAACGGAAAAACTATTGTTGCGGTCAGCTACGATTCAGAAATGAAAACTAAGCTTGTATTGATTGACTCCGAAACAGGCAAAGAAATAAAATACTTCACAAGCCCGAACAATGATTTTATCAGAACTCCGGCTTTAGATGAAAATGCCGAGCGAGTTGTTTTTACGCGAACAAATGCAAAAGGAACAGCACTATCATATATTGACTTAAAAACAGAAATTATTTACGACCTTACAGAATATACCGCCGAAAATATCGGCAGACCTGTATTTTATAAAGACTTTATAATATATAACTCCCCTTACAGCGGAATAGGAAATATTTACGCAATAAATATTAAAACAAAAGAAAAATATCAACTTACATCTGCAAAATACGGTGCTTATAATCCTAAAATATCGGATGGTAAAATGATATATATTAATTACGGTAAAAACGGTTATGATATTGCAGAAATTAATCTTAAAGAAATTAATTTTAAACCTATTTCAGAAGTTGAAGAATATTCTTTTAAAACCGCTGAGAATCTACAAAAACAAGAACAAGGAAAAGTTATTTTGCATCCGGATTTAATTCCGAATAAAACTTATGAAGTTAAAAAGTATAAAAAACTAAAACATGCTTTTAATATTCACAGTTGGGGATTAACAAGTAATTACCCCACTTATTATGATGCCGATTATCTGCAAAGTTTTAAACCGGAAATAGGAGCAGAAATATATACCGCAAATATGTTAAATACTGTTTTCGGTTCTGCAGGCATAAAGTATAATACTGATGATAAAACATTTAACACAAACATTTCATATATCCTAAAAAAATATTATCCGGTATTTGATTTTACAAGCCGCTGGTATCAAGTTTCTGATAATAATTATATACAAAACAGCATCGGAGTTAATCTGCCCTTAAATTTCTCGAAAGGAATATATTACAGCGGAATTAATTTAAACACAAGGCTTGCATATAATAACTTAATAAATAATACTTCTGATTATTTTATGCCTTCTGTCGATAATTTCTCAGCTCTAAGCTATTCCGGAAGTATTTATAAATTCAGGCAACAAGCAAACCAAGACATTAACCCGAAATTCGGTTATTTTTTCTATGCCTCCTATGCTCATACATCTTTCGAATCTGTTTTTACAGGAAATCAAACTGCACTTTTAGGTTCTGTTTATCTACCGGGCTTAATAAATCACCATTCAATTAACATTAAAGGGGGTTATGAAAGGCAAAATACAAATTTAGGAACTGATAATATTTTCAGAAATACAATTTCTTATCCAAGAGGATATACATTTTCAGCGTTTTCAAAAATTAATAAAATAAGCTTTGATTACTCCTTTCCTGTTTGGTATCCCGATTTTAACATAGGACCTTTTGCATACCTTAAACGAATAAGAGCAAATTTGTTTTTCGATTATGCTGAAATTGACGATTTAATTATTAACGGAACTCAAAATTTACAATCAACAGGCTTAGAATTATTATTTCAAGTATATTTTTTCAGATTAGGAGAACCGATTGAAATAGGCGGGCGTTTTTCTTATTTATTAGGAAATAACATGTTTAGCCCGGATAACATTATTCCTGAATTTTTAATTTTAAATATTCCGTTTTAGATAAAAAACGATAACAGCCTTAAAAATTATAATTAATTACTAAGTTTGAACTTATGTTTTATTCCGGATTAAAGCAAATACTTATTTTAATATCTTTATTTTGTTTGCTGATACCGGTATATTCTCAAAACAATAACATAGCTGACAGTTTATTAAACAAACTAAACAAAACAAAAGTTGATACTGATAAAGTTAATATTCTTAACGAATTAAGCTGGTTGTATAATAAATCTGACTTTCAAAAAGCATATACTTTTGCAGACAGTGCATTAAAACTTTCACAAAAAATATCATTTAATTCAGGGATTGCTCTTTCATATACACATAAAGCCTATGCTCAAATACGCCTCGGGAAACCTGATGATGCCCTCATAAATATAAATAAATCTTTGGCTGTTTATGAAATTCTTAAAGACAAGGTAAATATTGCAAAAAATTTAACTACAATCTCTCAAATTTATTACGGAAAACAAGATTATGATAAAGCTGTTGAATATACTGAAAAATCAATTGAAATTCGAAAACAGAACAATATTTTAAAAGACACCGAAATAAACTATATGATACTCGGCGTAATTTATACCGAACAAGGGAAATATACCGAAGCACTGGAAATGCTGTTTATTTCTGTTGATAATTGTGAGAAAAACAGTAATAAAAACAGTTTAGCAAGTAATTATAATAATATAGCAATAGTTTACAGAAAATTAAACGACAGCGAATCTGCAATTGAATACTACAATAAAGCACTTGATATATACAAAAACCTTAACAATATATACGGTGAGCTTAAAATATTAAATAATTTAGCTGTTATTTATGAAAAAGATAAAAATCTTGAAAAAGCAAAAGAGTATTACTCAAAAGCATTAGAATACAGCAAAAAAGTGAATTTCCCGAAAGGAATTGCAATGACACTCTCTAATTTGGCAGGAATTAATATATCAGAAAAAAAATATAACGAAGCAAATGAAAAATTGGACGAATCAATTAATATTTATTCGACAATAAATGACAATTACGGAGTAACTAATGTCAATTTGCTGAAAGGTCAAATTTATTTTGAAACAGGGAATTATGAAACTGCTTTAATTTATACCGAAAAAGCATATAATAAAGCAAAAAAAATAGGACTGCTTAAACATGAATCAGAAGCTGCTCTTCAACTTTCAAAAGTTTATGAAAAGATGTTAAATTTTAAGAAATCTCTTAAATATTATCACGAGTTTTATAAAACAAATGACAGTATCTTTAACATTGAAAACTCAAAGATTACAGAAGAAATGAAAAACAGATTTGAAGTTGAAAACAATAAAAAAGAACTAACCATTAAAAATCAAAAAATAACATTACTGGAAAATCAGAAAAAAATAAATTCTGTCAAGAACATTGCTTATATTTCTGTAATTATACTAATCTTTATTTTTATTTTATTTACCGTCATTTTCTATAAAAACAAAATAAAACGAAAAAATGAACTGATTGAGAAAAACAAAAAGATTAATGATATTGAAAAAAAAGCACTTCAAATAGAAATTGAAGCAAAAGAATTCAAAACAAAACAACTTGAACATGAAATTGAATATAAAAATAAAGAACTCCAAACTTTTGCTCATTACATCATTGACAAAAATGACTTTATTATAAAAATTCAAAAAAATATAAAAGATATTCAAAAAAACCTTTCGGTAAATTCACATAAACATTTGCAATCAATTCTGATAGACATTAATAATAAAATTCAAGCAGTAAAAGAAAACGAAGAATTTTTAGCCCATGTTGACCATATTAACAGTAACTTTTATTACAAACTAAAAAATACATATCCCGACATTTCTGAAAACGAACAACGTTTGGCATCACTTCTTAAAATTGGCTTATCTTCAAAAGAAATCGCTTCAATTCTTCATATTACATCAAAAAGTGTAGATACAAATAGGTATCGTTTAAGAAAAAAGCTTAATTTACATCAAGATGTTAATCTGAATATATTCTTCCGAAATTTGTAAAAGTTGAGATTTTAAAACACATTAGCTCCACATTATCAGCAATATAATAAATATGTTGTTGTGATTATAAATGCAAATAATCAAAAATTGTAGTTATTAAACCAATAGTATTTACTTGCTGCTGACATAAAACCGTTGTATAATTGCACTAAAATAATTTATAAAAATTTATTGATATGAAAAACCTTGTGCTTATAATACTAATCTTTATCGGAATATCTGACACGGTTGCCATAAATACTCCGACACAAAGTTCGCCTGCAAGCGGAACAGTCAATTTACACACAAATACAGTTTTGTGGATTAATCAAGTAACCGGTGCAACAGAGTACGACTATTTGCTTGATACTGTACCGACTTATGATTCACCCGCATTAAGAACAAAAACTCATTCAAGTTCATTCGGCGGATGGACTACAAACGACCTTTTTTACGGAAAAACCTACTACTGGAAAATCAGAGCAAGAAACACAACAGATACATCTGCATGGTCGTCAACTTGGACTTTTACGACACACAGCATCGGAGTATCACAAAGTTCGCCGGCAAGCAATGCCTTACAGATGGATTTAAGCTTAGTTTTGTGGATAAACAGATTAGGTTCTGAAAATTATGACTATCAGTTAGATACTGTTCCTACATTTGATTCTCCCGATTTACAGGAATACACACATACAGATGTTTACGGAGGACAAACCGTAAATGACTTAAGATACGGAAAGAAATATTATTGGCGTGTAAGAGGAAGAAATAGTTCTGATACTTCAAATTGGACAGGAACTTGGAATTTTACTACTAAAAATTACGGGGTAACACTGCAAAGCCCGTATAATAACACTACAAATATAGATCCTCAGATATCTTTGTTCATCAATAAAGTAACAGGTTCTGAAAACTATGACTACCAATTAGATACTGTTTCAACATTTGACTCGCCGAACTTAAAGGAATTTTCACATACAAGCTCATACAGCGGTTGGGCAGTTTCCGACTTAAGATACGGACAAAAATACTATTGGCGAGCAAGGGGAAGAAATAGTTCTGATACTTCAAATTGGACAGGAACTTGGAATTTTACTACTAAAAATTACGGAGTAACACTGCAAAGCCCGTATAATAACACTACAAATATAGATCCTCAAATATCTTTGTTCATTAATAAAGTTACAGGCTCTGAAAACTATGACTACCAATTAGATACTGTTTCAACATTTGACTCGCCGAATTTAAAGGAATTTTCGCACACAAGCTCATACAGCGGTTGGGCAGTTTCTGATTTAAGATACGGACAAAAATATTATTGGCGAGCAAGGGGAAGAAATAGTTCTGATACATCAAATTGGACAGGAACATGGAATTTTACTACTAAAAATTACGGGGTAACACTGCAAAGCCCGTATAATAACACTACAAGCATACCGCCATTGATTGCATTATTTATAAATAAAGTAACAGGTTCAGATAACTATGATTATCAACTGGATACCCTGTCAACTTTCGATTCTCCGGACTTACAAGAATTTTCACATACAAACTCATACAGCGGTTGGTCTGTTTCTGACTTAAGATATAACAAAAAATACTATTGGAGAGCGAGAGGAAGAAATGATACTGATACATCCGGTTGGACAGGAACATGGAACTTTACCACTAAGGTTTACGGTGCAACACCATCCTCACCTGCAAGCGGATCTATAAGCATATCAACAAATACCACATTATGGTTGAATAAAGTAACAGGAAGTGATAATTATGATTATCAAATTGATACAAGTTTAAACTTCAATTCTCCTTTACTTGCGGAATATACGCATTCAAGCACTTACAGCGGAATAGGTATCAGTTTAACACGTTACGGTCAAAAATACTACTGGCGAGTAAGGGGAAGAAATGATACTGATACTTCACGATGGTCATCTGCTTGGAACTTGACAACTTTCTTTGAACTTACAGAATCTCCGGTATTAATTGCTCCTGCAAACGGAAGTATTGGTATTACTTACAGTTCTGTTTCTTTAGATTGGAACTCAATTGCAAGTGTTAGTTCATATCAATATGAAGTAAGTACAAGCAATGATTTTTCTGCACTTATTAAAAGCGGAACAACATCTTTAACTGATCGTACAATAACCGGCTTAGACCCTAACACAGTTTACTATTGGCGTATCAGAGGTGAAAATTCTAACGGATTCTCTCCTTGGTCAGAAGTATGGAGTTTTACGACGGAAACAACCACAATGACAGCTCCTGTTTTAATAAGCCCTGCTAATTCCGCTACGAATATTTCTTCAACTTCAATTGACTTTTCATGGCAAAGCGTATTCGGTGCAAATGAATATATTTTTGAAATTTCACAAGATAATACATTTACAACAGGTGTTACGACTCAAAATATTTCAAACACATCAAATAATTTAGTCGCACTTAACGAAAACACGACTTATTATTGGCGTGTTGCTTCAACTGACGGTTATACAACAAGTTCGTGGAGTGACGTTTGGAATTTTACGACAGAAGGAACTTTACTTGCTCCTTCATTAATCAGCCCTTCAGATAATGCAACAAATCAATTAACAGATATTACACTTAGTTGGAGTGCCGTTACAAATGCTGCAAGTTATGAATATCAATACAGTACGGACAATAGTTTTTCAACATACATCAGCGGAACAACAAACAATACCGATTTCTTAATAAGCGGCTTAAACAATAATACAACCTACTACTGGAAAGTAAATGCAACTGACGGAACAAACTATTCTGCTTGGAGTGAAATATGGAGTTTTACAACTGAAAATAACAGTAAAGTAGGTAATATAAACAATATTAACACAGATATATATCCGAACCCTGCCGATAATGTATTTAATATAAAATCTGATATCGTTATTGATTATATAAATATTACAGATATTTCAGGAAAAGAGGTTTATTCGAGCAAAAAAGCCGATAAAGAATTTACCATTCAAACAAACAACTTTACGGAAGGAATTTATATTATTAAATTATTTTATTCGGATAAAAGAGAAGTTAAAAAGATTATTATTACACATTAAAGCAATTTATTTTCTCAGTAAAAAGCAAGGCAAAAAATGGTCTTGCTTTTTTATTGCAGTTTTTCCAAATAATCAATAATCATATTGGCAGCATCAACGCTTTTGGCATATTCAGCCATATTCATTTTTTTAAACATTATTTTCGGGTTTGCACCGTTGTCAATAAGAAGTTTTATCATAGGGAAATTTGCCTCTGCAATTGCCATGCTTAAACAAGATTCGTGATATTCATTTTTAAAGTTAACATTTGCTCCGGCATCAATCAAAACTTGTGCAGAAATATATTTATTATAATCAATTGCTTGCATTAAAGCCGTTTTATTAAAATACCCCGAATACTCCAAATTTGCTCCGGCATCAATTAATAATTTCACAATTTCATCATTATCTGTATATACCGCAAACATTAAAGCTGATTTTTTTGTCCATTCTTTTTCGTTAGGGTTTGCACCCTGCTCTATATAAAATTTAATTAAATCAACATTTTTGCTTTTAATAACTTCTAAAAAAGGATAATCGGCTGTCGATCTGTCTTCCCTGTACATAATGTTAACTCCTGCATTTTGCAGTTTCTTTATTGTATTAACATCTCCGTATTTTATTGCTCCGAATATTAACGGATCTCTGTCAGGAAATTTCCCTGTTGAAGTATTATTCAAGCCTGCTTCAAGAAGTATATCAAGAATTTTTTCATTTCCGAATAATATTTTGTAATCAAATTCAGAATTATTAACATTAGGCTTTAAGTTCAATACACGTTTTAATAATTGCTCATTTTCTAAGGCAAAATTAATATCAATTGTTTCATTATCTGCACCAAGTTCAACCATCTTTTCTAACACATCAATATTTTTACAACCTGATAAATTTGCATATTCAACTTTACATCCGGATTCTAAAAGAAGATTTATAATTTTCTTATTATCAACACTTAATGCAACATCAATCGGAAATATTTTATTCTTTGAAGGGGCATTTACATTTGCTTTCAATTCAATCATTTTTTTAACTACATTATATTTGCTTGTGTTTATTGCTTCTAAAAAAGGAGTTGAATTATCTGAATAAGTTCTGTATCTGTTTCTGTAAAAATGTTTAATAATCGGAATATAAGTTCCTGCTTTTCTTATCGAATACTGATATTCTATTACGGCATCAGGATTTGCTCCTTTATTGATAAGAATCTCAATATTCTCAATAAACTTTGTTTCTGAATACTTTTCATATTCCGTAATCAAATTAAATAATGCTAAATCTAATGAATCTTCCGAAATTTTAATTTTGTCAAAATCAATTGTATCTTTCGGATGATAATCTGTATCTGAAATTTCGGAATTTAATATATCTGATAAATTTACAATTTTCTCATCTTTATTATTTTTAGAACTTGTTCTTATACAAGAACCTAACAATATCAAAACTATTATTGAAAAATATATTTTCTTCATGGTTATCGTTTTAAAAAGTTTCCTTTATTTGCTTTTTGTAAAGATAATTGATTATTTTTAAAAACAATATTACCTTTTAATAAAATAAACTCGGTTTTACCCTTTATTATTGCAGATTCAAAAATATTCAAATCACAATTTTGATGATGTTTTTTTGCAGAAATAACACTTTCCGCTTCTTTATCCCAAATAATAATATCGGCATCGGAACCTATTGCAATTTCTCCTTTCTTAGGGTATAACCCAAAGATTTTTGCGGCATTTGTTGATGTTAAAGCAACAAATTCATTCAGGTTAATTTTATTTTCAAGAACACCGTAAGTGTAAAGTAAAGACAATCTGTGCTCAACACCACCGGCTCCGTTGGGTATTTTTCTGAAATCATTTTCTCCTTGTTTTTTTTGCTCAAATGTAAAAGGGCAATGATCTGTACCTACAGTTTGAATTGTTTTATCTTTTAAAGCATTCCAAAGAGCATTATTATCTTCCTTTTTTCTTAAAGGCGGACTGAAAACAAATTTTGCAGTTTCTTCAAATTTCCCTTTTAATTTTGAATCGTCAAGCAAAAGGTATTGCGGACAAGTTTCACCATATACATTTACACCTTTTTTTTGTGCTTCTTTAATGTATTCTACTGACTCTTTGGTCGATACATGAACAATATAAACAATACAATTTGTTTGCTCGGCAAATGCAATTACTTTTTTTACCGCTTCGGATTCACTTCTGTTCGGTCTTGACAAGGCATGATATTCCGGGCTAAGTTTATTTTGTTCGGCATAAGCATTTCTTAATTCTTCAATCTCATCACCATTTTCGGCATGAACGGTAATAATTCCGCCGGCATCTGCAACAGTTTTCATAACTTTTAATAAAACATCATCTTCCAAACCGATGCTGTTTTTATATGCCGTATAAACTTTAAAAGAAGTTATGCCTGCTTTAATTACTTCTTCAATTTCGTTTTCTATATTCTTGTGCCAATCAACAGGGGAAACATGGAAACTGTAATCAATAACAGAATTTTCGGCTTCTTTTTTTCTTTCATTTAATGCTTCAATCAGACTTTGAGCTTTTCGGGGAGTAACAAAATCAATTATTGTAGTTGTTCCGCCAAAAAGAGCGGCTTTGCTTCCTGTATAGAAATCATCGGCTGAATATCCTGCCGGTGTAGGAAGGTGCATATGAACATGTGGGTCAATTCCGCCGGGAAAAATATATTTATCTTCGGCATTAATAATCTCTGCGTTTTCAATATTTGAAATATTTTCAGATATTTCTGAAATAAAGCCGCCTTTAATTAAAATATCCGATTTAAAAGTTCTTTCGGAAGTTACAATTATACCGTTTTTAATTAAAAGTCGCATTTTTAATTATTTTTCTCGAGAATTTTAATGTAATTTCCGTCTTCTTGTCGAACAAAACCTATTTTTTTCAGATATTTTACATGATTATACGATTGAGGGAAAACAATAATTTGTTCAATTCCGTCTTCAATAAAATTATTTCTTAATCTTCCGTAAACAAATTTTGCATTTTTATAATCTCTGTATGCAGGAACAACAAAATCAAGACCTACTTTAAGTGTCTTTTTATCAATTTTATGAGCAAGAAAGATACCTGCAACAGCCATATTTCTTAATATGAAAAAACTGATTGTATTAAGTTCCGGTTTATAAGTGAAACCGGGAAAAAATTTATCAATTTCTTTTTTATGAAACTTTAAAAACTCTAATAAATATTTATTTACACTGCGAATTTCAATTGTAGTAAAAAGCTCTTTTTTATTGTAAATTCTTACGAGGTAAAAAATATCAACAGAAATAATGAACGTGTTTAAAACAACAATAGGTATTGCGTTAAATAAAATACCGTATGTTAAAAAAAATGATGCTCCGGCTAAATTTATCCATCTGAACTTAACAATCGAGTTCATTGTCATTGACACGGCAATTATTATTGATGCGATGTATCCTATTATTTGAATGTAATCCATTAAATTAGTTTAAAGTTTAAAGAAAAAAGTAAACGCAAAGCAAAGTCAAAACTTTTACTTTTCAAAATATTATTTCTCATTGAACATTATTAATTTCTCATTGAACTCCAAAGACGCAAAGATTGTTCTTGTGCAAATTGCATTATTTCGCTTTCATTCACATTTTGGATAATTCTGTTTTTAACAATTAATTTACCGTTTGAAATAACGTGCTGAACATCGTTTGAGTTAAACCCGAACACAAAATGACCGAGAAAATTATCTTTTGTAAGTGGTGTGGGCGATTGATAATCCATCACAACCAGGTTGTTTTCTCCGTCGCCTGCAAAGCTATTTTCTGCAAGATAGTTATGTACATTACGAAAACGTTGATAAACACCGGGGTAATCAATTGTGTCGAAACCTTGACCTACAAAAAAGGCTTGTTGTGCCGAACGCAGCATATCACTGTGCATTCCGTCAGTGCCTAATAATAAGTTGTTTCCTAAATCTTTTGCATTAAAATAGCCTACATTATTATTTAAATTACTTTCTGTGTTTTGAACCACATAAGCTTTTGAGTTTTTAATCAGTTTTTTTTCATTATCAGAAAGGTGCAAGCAATGCCCAAGTATTGTTTTTGATGAATTTAAAACACCGTAATCATCCAATCGTTCAATAACCCTTTTGCCGTAATTGATTAATGAATGGTCTTGGTCGTAACGGTCTTCGGCAACATGGATGTGAAAACCGGAATTATATTTTTGCATTAAATCAGCAGCTTTTTTCATGCTTTTGTTTCCTACGGTGAAAGAAGCATGCAAACCAACAAGAGCTTGGTTGTTTTTAAGATAATTTTCTGTTTCTGCAAGTCCTTGTTCTGCTTTTTCAAGTCCGTCACGATCTGTTATTTCATAACATAAAAGGTGACTCACCCCCACTCTGTCGAATGCATTTGCGATGATATCCAAAGAGCCTTCAATAAAATTTGGCGATGCATGATGGTCAATGGCAAATGTAGAACCTGCCTTTGCACATGCAATTGCCGTAGCCAATGCACTTGCTTCAATCATGTCCTTATCCAAGGATTTATCCAGAGTCCACCAAACATATTTTAGGATTTCATAGAAATTCTCGGGATTTTTTTTCGGAGCCCCCATGCCTCTTGCTAATGCTGAATAAACATGATGATGCCCGACTGCAAAAGATTTCGTAACAATTTTACCGGTGCAATCTATCACTTCAGCACCCTTAACATCTGCATTTCCGGAAAAGCTTATTCTTCCTTCAATTCCTTCTTCTGCAAGAATATTGGTTTGTTTAATTTCCAGGGTTTTATAATCTATAAATGTTGCGTTTTTTAAGAGTATCATTCTTTACAATATATATATTAAACATTATTAAAGTAACACATTCCTTACATCAACCGCTAAATGTTCATATATTCAGCGATTACAATCCCCAAACTTACATTTTTTAAACATAAATATTAAAACTTCTTCGTATAAAAATGACAATAAGGCGTTGTGCCTTTATGCTCATAGTAATCTTGATGATAATTTTCTGCTTGCCAAAACTTCGGTGCTTGTGTAAGTTTGGTAACAACTTTGTAAGCTTTTTCTTTCAATTGTTTAATTAATTTCTCCGAAACTTGTTTTTGATTATCGGTTGTATAAAAAATTTCGGAACGGTATTGATTTCCGATATCAGGTCCTTGTCCGTCAACTTGAGTTGGGTCGTGTGTTTCAAAGTAAATTTTTGCAAGTTCTTCATAAGCAACTTCTTCCGGATTAAAAATAACTTTTACGGCTTCGGCATGGCCGGTAGTTTTACTGCAAACTTGTTCATAGGTCGGGTTTCTTACGTGTCCTCCTATATAGCCGACTTCCGTAGAAATTACGCCTTTTTGTTTTTTCATCCAATACTCAGTTCCCCAAAAACAGCCGGAAGCAAATATTACTGTTTCGGTTTTCGGCAATTCAATGTCTTTAATCATTCCTTTTAACGGACTGAATGAAAGAGAGACTGAGTTTACGCAATGCCTTGTATTTTTATCAGTAAAACCTTCTCCGAGAAACACATGCCCCAAGTGTCCGCCGCAATTTGCACAAACAATTTCGGTTCGCATTCCGTCAACATCCGGAATTCGTTTTACCGCACCTTCTATTTCTTCATCGAATGAAGGCCAACCGCAATGTCCGTTAAATTTAGCATCAGATTTGTAAAGTGCTGTTCCGCATTGCTTACAATTAAAAGTTCCTTCTTCAAAAAAGTCGTTATAAATTCCGGTATGCGGTTGTTCTGTTCCTTTATTCAGGATAACATTCTGTTCTTCTTTTGTTAATTTATTATATTTCATTGTTTTATTATCTTGTTTATTATCAGATGTTTCCGGATTTGTATTTTTATTATTTTGACAACTGACTGTTGTTATTAAAAATAGCAAAGCTACTATGTTTATAATTTTTACCATAATATTTTATCTTCAAAACGAAGAATAAAAGACATTGTTGTCTCCTATTAAAAAATGCCTGTATATTATTCAACTTTTCTTATTGCAACAAACAATGAAATAAGCATACTTCTTAAATATACAATTGAAATTCAAACTTAACCCAAGCTAATATTACAGCAATGATTAAAGCAGGAAATAGATTAAATACTTTTATTTTTTTTATATCCAGAATATTTATTCCTAAGCCGATTAATAATATTCCTCCGACTGCTGTCAATTCATTTACAATAATGACATCAATAAATTCTCCGAAATACATGGCTAACAAAGTTAATCCGCCTTGAAATATAAGCATCGGAATAACAGAAAAAGCAACACCGATTCCGAAAGCAGATGCTAATGCTATGGATGAAAACCCATCCATCACCGATTTTGTGATTAAAAGCGTAGAATCATTGTTCATGCCTTCTTCCAAAGCACCCAATATCGTCATTGAACCCATGCAATACAATAAAAAAGCAGTAAGCATACCTTCCGAAAACTTATCTCCTCCGAATTTGATTTTTTTCTTAATTGCATCTGCTTGCCGTTCGGTAAACTTTTCAATATTTAAAGCTTCACCAATAATCCCGCCTATTACAAGGCTGAATACCAATATCAAATAAGAACCGGTTTTCATGGCCATTACAAAACCCAAGAATAATGTAAATAATCCTAAGCCTTGAAAAACGGTAAGTACAATTCTTTTCGGAAGTTTGGTTTTTAAAAGCAAACCTATACCGCTTCCGATGATTACGGCAATGATATTGATTATGGTTCCTGTCATAAAATACTTTTTTATTGCAAATATACTTTTTGCGTATGATTAATCGTTTTACCTGAAAGTTGAATAAAGAAAATGCCGTGCAGATTATTTAATTCGTAATTAATTTCATTATAGCCCGAATTAAACATTTGTGATTCAATATTTTTAATTGTTCTGCCTTGTACATCGTATATTTTAATGCTTACAAATTGTTCTTGCGTAAGCTTAAACGAACAAAACTTATCGGTAATTCTAATCTCCGTTTCATTTACAGAATTTATATCCGTTCCCGGAAGAAATATTTCTTGTGCAACTGAACCGGTCGCATATTCCATATCTACATCAAGAAGTAAGGATGCTGTTACGGCAAAATCAGGAAGAACTCGATAAGTATCGGATATATAATTTTGTTTAACATCAGGTCCAATAGCCAGAAACATAATATGCTTGCAACCTTCACAACCGCAACCATGCCCGGAAAAATCATCTGTATGTCTGCCGTGGTCATTTGTAACCAATAGAGTTGTATTGTCTTTATAAAAAGGATCATTTTGAATGAAATCCCATAATCTAAAAACAAGACTGTCAGCAGTTTTTATAGCTCCGGTATAGTTCTCCCAAACATCGCTGTGTCCTTCAGAGTCGACATTTGCCAAATACACCCATAATAATTGGGGTTGGTATGTAGCCATATCTGCCTTGGCTTGAATAACAACATCTTCATCAGAATAATTTTGACTGACTGTATAAGGCCAATAATCCGAACCGTATTCATTATGAAAACTTTGTAACCAAAGTGAACTGACATACTTTAATTCATAAATACATTTTGTATCCGGTTGATTTTTTTGTTTTCTGAAATATTCAAATAATGAAGGATCAACGGTATATTGTGTATTTGAACCTTGATAATTAATACCTATTACATCCGTCCATAATCCGCACCATAAAGCCGGGACAGCTCTTGATGTATAAGTAATGCCGTCATTATAGAATTCAGAAATTATGGTTCCTTCCTCTGCCAGTGCTGCCATTTTAGGAATATAAGTATGTGCAGGATCTCCGAATGTTTCTGTATATCTTGCTCCGTCAATAATGACAACAACCACATTTTTTGTTTGGGAGAACAACAGTTCTAATTTGAAAAATAGTAGGATTGCTAATAGGATATGTCTTAGTTTCATTTTATTCTTATATTAATTTTATAAAGCAATTATAGGTTTGTCATCCGAACAGTTTTCCGAAAAAACCTTTATTTTTTTCTTTCGGAACTTCTTTTATTTTTATCTCTGTTTGAATTTCTTCTGTTTGAACATCAATTTCCTTTATTTTATTTTTACCTATACCTATAGTTTGCATTACCGAACCGCAATACGGACAAGCAGAACTTTCTGAAAGTGAAAAAGGAGCGGCACAACCGGGACAAACCACTTGCCGGTTTTCAATATCATTTGTTGTTCCGCAAGTTTCGCAAACTTTTTGCTTGCTGCCTTCCGGAATAGTAAGTTCACTATTACAAACAAAACACTTTGTTTTAATTTGCGAAATATCTTCAATTTCAACAAATTCCGATTTAAATCCGAATTTTTCAATAAGTTTTTTAATCGTATCTGTATCGTACATCTGTATAACCATATTCATACTTTGCTTATACATTACATCCTTCGTTCTGCTTGTAACCGGTTCGGGATATTTTTCCATACATTCCATTTGCATATTTTCATCAATAGATGTTTTAATGTATGCATCCATTTTTTCAATATAATTATTAAAGTTTTCATCATATTCAGGAATACATTTACCGCCTTCATAACTAAATTTTAAACCGGTATTTAATTCTGAAAACATTTTTTGAGTTTCTTTATTTTCATTAAAATAACCCACGGCTATTTTTTCAGACCAATAGCTTTTATAATAGTCAAGAAGCCTTTGCCTGAAAGCGTTTTGTTTTATTTTAGGAGAAAATCGTTTCGGAAATAAATCAAATTCCAAAGTATGTATTTCACATTGTGTTGTTACAAACCCGTCTGCATTCTCGGTTTTTATATGGCTTGCAAGTTCTTGCAGCTTTTGAGTATATATTTGTTGTTTTTTTGTATTATCATTTTCTGCGGAAAAAACTTCGGATGACTCTTCTGTCATTTTTTCCATATCAAAATCTATTAATGAACTGCAATAATCACAATAAACATATCCGGTAGATATTTCGTCTGTTTTATTTCCGCCGCATGACGGGCATTTGTATTTTCTTACTAACATAATTTATTTTTTCGGAAATAAAGGCAACTTAAAACGCCTAATCTTATCAAACTGGTACAAAGCATTTGCAACTGCTCCGGCAGTAGGAACAAGTCCGATTTCTCCGATACCTTTTGCTCCGTAGGGTCCTACGGGATCTTTTACTTCTATGCCTTTTACAATTATTTCGGGTGTTTCGTGTGCTTTTAAAATACCGAGTTTTCGGTATTTGTCATGAACTAAATAACCGTCTTTCATCGGCAAATCTTCTGTTAAAGCATATCCTAATCCCATGTGTACACCGCCTTCAATTTGTCCTTCAAACAGCATTTGATTCATAATTTTACCGGCATCGTGAGCAGCAACTATTTTTTCGACTTTACCTTTATCATTTACTACACAAAGTTGGGCTGCATACCCATAAGAATAGTGTATAATCGGCTCTTCGACTTCATCACCGGGTTTTGTTGTCCAGTCGCAAACAAATTGCCCGAAATATGTTTTACCGCTGAGGTCTTTTAATGAATTCCTTTTCAAATCTTCGTTTAATGCTTTTGACGCATTTATTACTGCTAAACCGACTAATGCCGTTCCCCTTGAAGATGTTGTCATGCCGGTTTTGATGTTGGCATCAGTATCTACAATTACGTCAACGATTTCAGGAGAAATTCCGATTTCCTCGCATAAAGTTTGAATTGCCATATTATGAACACCTTGCCCCATTTCCGTCCAACCGTGTTCAATAATTATTTTATTTTCAGAGATGATATTTATTTTAACTTTTGATTCATCAATCATACCGTTTCCTACACCTGAATTTTTAATGGCACAAGCTAATCCGGCATATTTTGCGGCATAAAAGTCACCTTTTATTGCTTCAAGGCATTTTCTTATACCTACCCCCGTTACTTTTTGTCCGGTAGATGTTTTCAGTCCGTCAATTAAAGCATTATCCCAACGGAATTGCCAACGGTCGAAACCGGCTTGTTCGCAAATATCATCAATACAACTTTCCAAAGCAAAAGCCACTTGATTTGCACCGAAACCGCGCATAGCTCCGCAAGGAATATTATTTGTATAAACTGTCTTTGCTTCAACATCAACATTAGGCACAAAATAACCGCCGGTAGCATGCCCGGCAACTCTTTCCAATACTTTTGTTCCTACTGATGCATAAGCTCCTGTATCTCCGACCGCTCTTAATTTTATGGCAGTTAATTTTCCGTTTTCATCCGCACCGAGTTCAATATCCATAAAAACAGGGTGCCTCTTCGGATGCAACCGTATGGATTCTTCTCGTGTTAAAGTGATTTTTACGGGCTTTTGCATCATAAAAGCGAACAATGCCGTATGTCCTTGAATACTCAAATCTTCTTTTCCGCCGAAACCGCCGCCGTTAGGAACTAATGTAACTTTAACTTTTTCAACAGGTAAATTTAATATATCGCCTACTTGTCGTTGGTCTTCATAAACACCTTGCGATTGTGATAATACTTCAATACCTCCGCTTCCGTCAGGACGAGCAATTGCAGCTTCTTTTTCTAAAAAACCGTGTTCAATTCTTTGAGTTTCATACTTTCCTTTTGATGTATATTTTGAAACTTTAAGAGCATTAGCTGCATCTCCTATTGTAAATTGTGTTGTATTAAAGTTATTCGGTTTATCAGGATGAACACGTTCGCCGTTAATTGCTTTAAAAACATCAGTTTCAGGCTTAAGCACTTCATATTTAATTTCAATTAAATCAACTGCTTGCCGGGCAACTTCATCAGTTTCAGCAACTACACCGGCAATAACATCTCCGATATAGTGCGTTGTTTGCCCTTCATCAATCATTACTGACCAATCTTGATAAATTAAACCTATGATTTGTTTTCCGGGAATATCCTTAGCCGTAATAATACGATGAACACCTTCTAATTTTTCAGCTTTTGAGCTGTCGATTTTTAATACTTTTGCTTTCGGATAATCTGAGAATTTCAATGCACCGTACAACATTCTTTCAAAAACGATATCATCGACAAATTTTCGCTCGCCTATTGCGGTTTCATAGGCTTCGTATTTAGGTTGAGATTCTCCGATTTTTCCGGATGTTTTCCGTATTTGAAGTTTTTTACCGGTTTTAATTGCATCGGCAGCCTTTAAAATTCCTTTTTCAATCTTTTTATAACCTGTACATCGGCAAATATGTGCTTTTATAGCTTTACGAACTTCATCAATCGTAGGATTGGAATTTTCTTGCAACAGTACCTTTGTTCTGCTTATGAAACCCGGCGTACAAAAACCGCATTGCACTCCGCCTTCATTTACAAGTGCTTTTGCTATGGTATCTTTCACGTATTCGGAAAAACCTTCGGGTGTAAAAATTTCAGTATCTTGTAACTTACTCATTTTTGTTACACAAGACAAAACGGCTTTTCCGTTTATTTCAACCGTACAAGCACCGCACGCAGCTTGTCCTGAGCAACCGTCTTTTACGGAAGTTAAACCTTTATCATTTCGAATATAGTCAAGTAAAGTTTTGTTTTCGGTTCCTGTATATGATATTTCTTCGTTATTTAGTTTAAATTTAATCATAATTCTGAAAATTTATTTAATAGCCCGTAAAAATATAAATATTTAATCAATTCTTTGTAGATTTGTATGAACAGAAATCAATACTTATGAAAAAAATAACACTCCTTTTTACAGCTACTCTATATTTTATTACGATTCAAGCATTTGCTCAACAACCTGAGGTTTCAATAACAACAGGGCATTCAGGTTTAATTATGCGAGTTGCAATTGCTCCTGCCGGGAATTTGGTTGCGAGTAACGGTGCAGACCACCTGATTAAAATATGGGATAAAAATTCCGGTAAGGAAATAACAACACTGAGCAATAAAGTGAAAGGTGTTGATAATGAGCAAAGAATTGATGATTTAAAATTTTTTGATGACGGAAAGCATCTTTTAACTTCCGATGAAAACGGCTCAATAAAAATATGGAATATTGAGAAAGAAAAAATTGTAAAAGATTATGAAAGTGCAGGAGGAATGCCCGGCTTAACAGAAGACATTGCCGGTAAAAGAATTGTTTTTATTGACAAAAACTATTTACTTGCAGTTACGGAAACAAATAATCCGGAGATTAAAACATATTCTGACTTTAGAATAAGAATTGTAAAAATTAATCCGAATAATCCGAATGAAGTATTTGTTGTTGATCTTCAAAATAACTTCTTTATGTTTAATATTGAAACAGGTTTAAAAACAACAACTTTTGAAAAAACAGACAAATATGTTTTCAAGGTTGCAATAAGCAATAACGGGAAATACCTTTCAATTGTGTTTAGTGATATGACTTTAAAAATTTGGGATATTAAAACAGGTAATTTAATAAAAGAAATTAAAGGCATTAAGCCGACAAACATTTATTTTCATCCGATTACGGGTGAATTTGTTGCATTAATTCAAGATCCGATAAAATTTCAGAATATCATATATGTGTTTGATAATAAAAAGTTTGAACTTAAACGTAAAATTGAAAATATCGGTTATTTTGCTTCTTTTATGGATTTATCGGCAAACGGAAAACTTATTGCATTAAATTCAATGGTAATGAAAAACAATTCTTCTTCATACACCATTAATCTGATTGATTGGAAAACAGGTAAATTAATAAAAATTTTAAGAAGCAGAGCTCATTCTGTTTGGCAGATTGAAGCAGCAATAAATTCACCCAGAATTGCATCCTTAAACGGTGATTTGAATTTAAGAATCTGGAATATTTCTACTTTACAAATTGAAAAAGTATTTAAATTCATACAAAAGATTGCAATAAACACCGACGGAAATATTCTCGCCGTGCACGGTTATCATAAAGAAGGTCCGGGTTATACCTGCATTGCTCTTTGGGATTTGGATTCAATGAAAATTAAAAGCTATTTACCTGTTCCGGATATTTTAAGCGATTTAAACTTCTGTGCTGATAATGAACACATTATTACTTCTACACTATCAAGCCGAATATCGGTTTGGAATATTAAAAGCGGTAAGCAAATTTACACAATTCAAGGCGATATTTCGGGAACACAAAGTGCCGTTATTTCAAAAGACCTTAAATATATTGCATACGGTTCTTCCGGAACAGGCGGAGTTAAAATCTATGATACAAATTCCAAAAAAACAATTAAAATTGAAGAAGCTCATAAATATCTCGGAGCAAGTGATCTTCGTTTCAGTTCAGACGGAAAATATTTGTTATCGGGAAGTTTTAACAGCGAAGTTATTGCTTGGAAAATCGGAACATGGGAAAAAGCAACAGATTATCTCGGAAATATCGGACCCGTAAGTTGCATTTCGTATAACTTTAACAATACCGAAACAGCAAGCGGAAGTATGGGCAGTGCTGTTACGGAAACTGACTATGCCGTTAATGTTTGGAATACCGAAACCGGAAAACTTAAATGTAAGTTACTGAATCACGACCTTGCTGTTACAAGTATTGCTTTTAACGAAAAAAATCATTTGCTTTTCAGCGGAAGCAATGACGGAACAATAAAAATATGGTCGTTAGACAGTTGTAAAGAAATAATGTCGTGCATTGCCATAGATTATGACGATTATATTTTTGTTACACCCGATTATCATTATACCGGTTCAAAAGATGCATTGAAAGGCGTAGGTTTTAAAATGAACGGCGTAAAACTTTATCCTTTTGAACAATATGATTTACGCCTTAACAGACCGGATATTATTGCCGAACGATTAAATATTGCACCGCAAAAAATGATTGATGCTTTTAAAAGAGCCTATCATAAACGTCTTGAAAAAATGGGATTTAATGAAAATATACTAAACAATGATTTTAATCTGCCCCAAATAGAACTAATAAATAAAAATGAAATTACATTTCAATCGGCAACAAACGAATTGTTACTTGAAATTTCTGCAAAAGACGAAAAATATATTTTAGACAGAATCAATATTTGGATAAACGATGTTCCGCTTTACGGAAGAGAAGGCATTAACTTATTAAGTGAAAAATCAAAAAAGATAAACAAAAAGGTAAAGATATTTCTTTCGGAAGGAAAAAATAAAATTCAAATTTCAGTTTTAAACAGTAAAGGTGTTGAATCTTTAAAGGAAACCATAGTTACAATAGCACCTTCTTCAAATAGAAAGCCGGATTTATACATTGTGGCAGTCGGAGTTTCGGATTATATTAATGATGAATATGATTTAAATTATGCTGCAAAAGATGCAAATGATTTAACGGATATCTTTGAAACTAAAAAAAACAAATTTGAGAACATACACATTATAAAAGTATTAGACCATGACGCAACTAAAGAAAACATATTAAAAACAAAAGAAGAACTAAAAAACAGCAATATTAACGATTTGGTAATTATTTATACAGCCGGTCACGGATTTCTGGACGATAACTTAGATTATTTCTTTGCCACAACCGATATTGATGTTTTAAACCCTTCAAAAAACGGACTTTCTTATGACGAACTTGAAAGTTTATTGGAAGATATTCCGGCAAGAAAAAAATTATTGTTGATGGATGCTTGCCACAGCGGAGAAATTGATTTTGACGAATATGATTTATATGTTGAAAACATGGGCAATAATGTTGTTGCAAGAAATATCTATGTTTCAAAAACTTCGGCATCGCATATCGGTTTAGATAATTCGTTCAGGCTGATGAAAGAATTATTTGCCGACTTACGAAGAGGCTCCGGAGCCGTTGTTATATCATCTGCCGGAGGAGTAGAATATGCTTTTGAATCAGACGAATTAAAGAACGGCGTATTTACTTATGTTTTGATAAATGCTTTAAAATCAATGAAAGCCAATTCA
Source organism: Bacteroidales bacterium (assembly GCA_021648725.1). Lineage (NCBI taxonomy): Bacteria > Pseudomonadati > Bacteroidota > Bacteroidia > Bacteroidales > Bacteroidales bacterium. Next base: position 44,983 of record JAKISF010000010.1, read on the forward strand.
AATTATGATAAAGTCATTACCATTTCAGAACTTCAAAAATATGTGATGAAAACTGTAAGCGAATTAACCGGAGGCAAACAAAATCCGACAACACGAAGAGAAAACTTGGAATTTGATTTTGAGATTTGGTAGTTTAAGTGGTTATTGTATAAAATACTCTAAAATTTGTAAATATTATTTTTATTTTTTACATTGCACTATATTTATTAGTATAAAAAATGTCAATCTTAAAAATAAAAATATGAGAAATAAATACCTTTTTATACCAATTATTATCTTTATAGGGCTCTTTGCTTCTTCTTTCACTATTGAAAAAGACTTATCTGTATTTGAAAAAAAGGTTGAGTTAAGAAAACTAAATGCTTCTTTAAACAAAATAAATATTGATAACAATGAATTTCAAAACAGAAGGAATCAAAAAAACTATATCGTAGATTGTGATAATATTATTTTAAAGAACGGAAAAGAAATATCAGGAAAAGTTTTAGAGGTTGGGATTACTGAAATTAAATATAAAAAATGTGATAATCTGAATGGACCTATTTTTACATTAAAAAAATCAGACATATTAATGATAAGATATTCAAACGGCACAAAAGATATATTCCCGACAGAGGATATAGTTAAAGAAATATTTCCTGCCGAAAACTCAACCATAAACAACCGGGCTGCTTCTGTAGAAGCATTAGGCTTAGTTGGTTTTATCTTAAGTATTGTAGGGTTAATAATATTAGGAATTCCTCTCGGATTAACGGCAATAATACTGGGAGCAATAAGTCTGAAAAAAATAAGGACGAACCCTAAAAAATTTAAAGGGAGGGGGTTTGCTATTGTAAGCATAATTATTGGAATAATTGATATCGTCGGATATTTGATTTTATTAGCTTTAATTTTATAATAAGGACAGCTTTTAATTTACTAAAGCGAAGTTTCCGAACTTCGCTTTTTTATTATTGGCTTGTTTATAAACTAACAATTAATACCGGTTAAATGAAAAAATACAAATCAAATAATTAATCTCACGCCTCCTAATTCTTCAATTCTGTACGGGAATTTATCTCCGGGAGAGCCCATAAACATAAAATTAACAGGAATATTCCATTTTATTGATAATTCTTGGATTAATTTTGGTTCAAACTTACCTTTTATTATAACAAATTCAATCGTTATATCAGGATACTCTCTTCTTAAAAACTCCAAATCAGATTTTAAATCTTTTGACCTTTTTCCTGTATCATTAATATTTACAATCTTTAACTTTTTTGTATGTTCATTTTTGCAAATATATATCATTGCTTTATTCAGGTTTGCAATATTATCTCCTTTTGTAAAAAATACAAACTCCTGAGATCTGATTTCATCAATAGTTTTTAATAAATACCTATCAATTCGAATTACAAACTTTCTGATAGGATCAAACAGAAAATGAATAAAATTTAACAAAAATTTCATTATTAATGTTCTGTTAAGCATAAATGCAACAAAAAGAACTGTAGGAATAAAATAATCAAGAAATACGGTAAAGTTAGAGCTTTGATTCGGGTCGTCAGGTTTAATCAATATATTTCCGACTATTGCAGTAATCACTGCCGAAAAAGCTACAAAAAGACTTAACCAGCCGGCATTTACAGGACGAGGTAATCCGGCTCTGCGTACTTTTAAAAAAACATTACCTATAACAAATAAAGCCATGACAGATAAAAACGAAATTGTATATACACCTGCCAGTGATTTGACATTTCCTTCGGTAATTAATAATATTGAAACTGATAATAGAAAGAAAAAAATAATAATTCTGTATGAACTGCCTTTTTTATTCTTTTTCAAAAAATAATTAGGCATAATTCTGTCAAGTGTTAATCGTTCCAATAGCCCTGAAACTCCTATAAAAGAAGTTAAAACAGCACCGCTTAATACAAGAACAGCATCAATTGAAATAACATAAGAGAGCCATGATTTTGCAGAAATTTCCGCCATGTGAGATAATAAAGTATTTGCATATAATTCTTTTACTTCGTGAAGCGGAACTAATGATAATGCTAAAAATGCCATTAACGGATTTAATATACTCACAACAATCCACATATTTCTCAGCGTTTTAGGGAAAACCCCTTTTTCTTGTTCTTCCACAAAATTTGCTGAACTTTCAAAACCCGAAATACCTAACATAGATGCCGAAAAACCAAAAAAGATTGCCATTAATATACTTCCGCCTTTTAAATTTGTATGCCAATTTTCAAGAAACACAGAAAACCCGTTTTGAGACAGATAAAGAAAAACAAAAATAATTAATATAAACATAGAACTGAGATGGAACAAAAAAATTCCGACAGCAACTTTTGACGACTCGGTTATTCCTGATATTGTAAGACCTGCAAAAATTGCTAATAAAACTATAGTTGCAATAATAACATTCAGACTTGGAATTAAGCTGTGTAAATAGTGCATACCTTCATTGGCAGAAATAACAGCCGTTGCCATATATGACAAAAGAGTTAATGTTGCGGCAAAAGATGCCATAGATTTACTTGTGGTATTCAGTAAAGCATTGTAAGCACCTCCGTTTAACGGTAAAGCACCGACAACTTCTGTGTATATTTTTCTGAAAAGAAATAAAACAAATGCAACAATCAAAAGTGTAATCCAGGCATATTGTCCGGCATATATTATTGATAAAGCCGATACATAAAGAACTGATGAACTTATATCGTTACCGCAAATTGCTGTTGAAGCAAGTTCTTTTAGTTTGATTTTCTTAATTTTTGTACTTCCCATTTGAAATCTGTTGAAAAAACAAATTTATATTTCTTTTTTTACAATATTTGAAAATCTCCGATTAAATTTTCAACATCCGGTTCAACAGCATCCGGTATTGAAATAACAGATTGTACTGATTTTAAATCTTTTAATCCGCTGCCGGTTAAAAGCACAACATTGTTCGAGTCAGCTTCTAATTTATTCATAATCATGTAATTAGTAATCCCTGCAAAAGCTGTTGCCGCTGCCGGTTCGGCAAATAATCCGGTATTTTTTGATAATTCTGCCGATGCACTTATTATTTCATTGTCAGAAACAGTCATAAGTTCACCCTTGTATTTTTGAATAAATTGCTTATGCTCAAAGACGGAGAATACTCAATATGAATGTGAACATGATTTTTACTTACTACTCCTTTAATATTTGAACATTTTCTGTATTACATGTCTGAACTATCAAATCCCGACATCGCTTTTGAATATCTCCTTTTAAAACATTATAACGATATTTCGTTACCCAAACTATATGTGCCGTTAAACGACTTACTGTATGTGAACTCGTTCTGTAATTCATACAGTAAAAGTAAAAAATTTATAGAAACTAAAGTAACTGCAATGGAATTGCAGAGTTTTAACTTAAATAATAGAAAATAAATATAACAATTTCTTTTTAGTATATTAAATTCTATCATTACAACATTTTAGAATTTAAGTATTAATTTAAATTCCCGTGTAATTTTCCGGCGTAATTTGTTTTAGCTCTTGTTTAATATCATCACTTACATCAAGTCCGTCAACAAACTCAGAAATTACTTCTGCGTTAATAACTTTATTTGTTCTTGTTAAATCCTTTAATGCTTCATAAGGGTTAGGGTAATTCTCACGCCTTAAAATTGTTTGAATAGCCTCTGCAACAACAACATAGTTATTTTGCAAATCATTTTGAATGGCTGTTTCGTTTAATTCAAGTTTTCCTAAACCTTTCAATAAAGATTTAAATGCAATCATAGAATGTGCAATCGGCACACCTATATTTCTTAATACCGTAGAATCCGTTAAATCTCTTTGCAATCTTGAAATAGGAAGTTTAGCTGAAAAATGCTCATAAAGTGCATTTGCAATCCCTAAGTTTCCTTCTGCATTTTCAAAATCAATAGGGTTTACTTTATGCGGCATTGCCGATGAACCGACTTCGTTTTTATTTATTTTTTGTTTAAAATAATTTTGTGAAATATATGTCCAAAAATCACGAGACATATCAATTAAAATTGTATTAATCCGTTTTAAGTTATCAAAAAATGCAGCCAAATTATCGTAATGTTCAATTTGAGTTGTGGTTTGTGAACGGTCTAAATTTAATACATGGTTTACAAACGAGTTTGCAAATTGCACCCAATCAATTTCAGGATAAGCCACATAATGTGCATTAAAATTACCGGTTGCACCACCAAATTTTGCAGAAAACGGGACTAATTGCAAATGAGATATTTGCTTACGCAACCTTTCAATGAATACTTCGATTTCTTTACCGAGTTTTGTCGGAGATGCAGGCTGTCCGTGTGTTCTTGCCAACATCGGAATATCAGCCCATTGCTCTGAAAGTTCAAATAATTTTTCGATAACTTGTTTTACCGAAGGTAAAAAATCAACCTCAAAAGCATCTCGAAGCAACATCGGAGTTGCTGTATTATTTATGTCTTGTGAAGTCAGTCCGAAATGAATAAATTCTTTATGTTCGGACAAACCGAATTCATCAAACTTTTCTTTCAAAAAATACTCAACAGCTTTAACATCATGATTAGTAATCTTTTCAATATCTTTTATTTTTTGAGCATCTTGCAATGAAAAATCATCAATAACTTTCCTTAGTTTACGAAATACTTTTTTGTCAAAACATTTTAGTTGCGGCAAAGGTATTTCGCAAAGGGCAATAAAGTATTCAACCTCAGTTATTAATCTGTATTTTATTAAACCGAATTCCGAAAAATATTTTGCAGTTTCAACAATCTTGCTTCTGTATCTTCCGTCAACCGGTGATATTGCGGTTAATTCTGCTAAATTCATATTCTTTATTTTGTACAAAAATATGAAAAAACCGCATAAGATATAATGAATTATTAATTAAAATATTGCTAACTTTACTTTTCAATGAAAAATAATTACAGAAAAATAATACATATAGATATGGATGCCTTTTTTGCTTCAGTTGAGCAAAGAGATAAGCCCGAATTGAAAGGGAAACCTGTTGCCGTCGGCGGAAAAGGTGCAAGAGGTGTTGTTGCCGCGGCAAGTTATGAAGCTCGAAAATACGGTGTTCGTTCGGCAATGCCTTCAAAAATTGCAATCAGAAAATGCCCGCATTTAATTTTTGCAGACTCAAATTTTAAAAAATATAAAGAAGTTTCAAATCAAATACGTGAAATCTTTTTTGAATATACAGATTTGGTTGAACCTTTATCTTTGGATGAAGCTTTTCTTGACGTTACCGAGAATAAAATTAACTTGCCTTCCGCAACTTTGATTGCAAAGCAAATTAAGAAAAAAATTAAAGAACGAACTCAATTAACGGCATCTGCCGGGGTTTCATTTAATAAATTTTTGGCAAAAATTGCTTCCGATTATTATAAACCCGATGGATTTTATGCTGTAACACCCGATATTGCTCAATATTTCATTGAGAAATTGCCAATTGAAAAATTTTTCGGAGTAGGAAAAGTAAGTGCCGAAAAAATGCACAAACTCGGCATAATAACCGGTTTTGATTTAAAGCAAAAATCTTTGCAAGTATTAATAAATAATTTCGGAAAACAAGGGAACTACTATTATAATATTGCAAGAGGAATTGATAACAGAGAAGTAAATCCTGACAGAATAAGAAAGTCAATAGGTGCAGAAAAAACTTTTGCTTATGATATTCAAAATATTGAAAATATTTACAACAGAACAGAGCAAATTGCGGAAACATTAATTGAACGTTGCAAAAAAGCCGAAACATACGGCAAAACCTTAACTTTAAAGATTAAATATTCTGATTTTAAGCAAATTACAAGAAGCAAATCCGTAAGTAATAAAATAAAAAACATTAATGATATAATGCAAATAAGCGATGAGTTATTTGAACAAATTGATTTTTCATACAACTCAATACGATTAATAGGATTATCAATTACAAATTTGGACAATCAACCGGAAAATGTTGCTTTTCAATTAAGTATTGAATTTGATATTTAGTGTAAAAATTCTCAAGCAACCTTATTTTTATTATTTTTGTCATATCTTTGTTATTATACGAGTAATTCTCAAAACTATGAACCTTAAACAAATCTTAATATTAAGTGTAATTTACATTATTTCTGTAAACACTTCTTTTTCACAAGCAAATGCAGGCGTTGATCAAGAAGTTTGTACCGATGCTACAACACTGGCTGCCGACCCGCCTCTTTCGGGTTATACCGGAGAATGGACTGTAATTAGCGGTGCTTGCACTATTAATAATAAAACTTTATACAACACAACAGTAAGCAGTTTACTACAGAACTTTAATGAATTACGTTGGACAATTACAAACGGCACAAACACTTATACAGACGAAGTAATAATTACAAACAACTACCCCACGCAAGCATTAACAGCTTCCGATGAAGAAATATGCAATAATTCATATACATTAAATGCAAATATATATGGTTCGGGAGAATCAGGCATTTGGACTGTTGAGAGCGGAAGCGGAACTTTATTAACACCCACAATTAATACTTCTGATGTTACAGGGCTTGCATCCGGGAACAATACTTTCAGATGGACAATAAACAAAGGTATTTGCAGTTCTTTCGATGAAATCATTATTACAAATCATACTGTTACGGCAAACGCAGGTACAAACGAAACAATTTGCGAAGATTATACAAGTCTTTCGGCAAATAACCCTTCACCCGGTGCAGGAACATGGTCAGTTGTTGCATCAGACGGAAGTCCTGTTTTCGGAAATATAAATGATTTTAATACTACAATAAGCGGTTTAGGTCCGAATACAAATTCTTTACAGTGGACAGTAACATACGGCATTTGCATCGCATATGACAATGTCATTATTACAAGCAATAAACCTACTGTTGCCTTAGCCGGAACATATCAAATAATTTGTGATAACAATACATTCCTTGCCGGAAACAACCCTGTTCAAGGTACCGGAAAATGGAGCATTGTTTCGGGTACGGCAACTTTTATAGATATAAGCAATTACAACACACAAGTTACCGGAATCAGTAATTTTTCTAATATATATAAATGGACAATCAACAAAAACGGATGTATTTCGGAGGATAATGTTGAAATATATTACGATTATTTTGTTGCAGATGCAGGAACAGATGATGTTACATGTACTGACAGTTATAACCTGAATGCAAATCCGCCGGCTCCCGGAACAGGAGAATGGAGAGTAACCGGGGGAAACGGTACTTTTGTTGACGCAACCCTTAATAATACTGTGGTAAATAACTTACTTGCAGGAGAAAATACTTTTGAATGGAAAATTACACATGGTGCATGCATACAAACTTCTTATGTTATCATTACCAGAAATACCGCATCAACAGCCGATGCAGGTTCTGATATTGAAACTTGTAACGGAACAACTACGCTGTCTGCATTAAGTCCTTCGGTCGGAACAGGTTATTGGTCTCTGATTTCAGGAACAGGAATATTTGTAAATTCTCTGCAAAATAATACCGATGTAACAAATGTAGGGTTAAATTCTAATACATACAGGTGGACAGTTACAAATCTCGGGTGCTCAAATTTTGATGACGTAACAGTTACAAACAATTATGTTTATTCCTATGCCGGAGTCGATCAAATTATTTGCGGAACAAATTCTGTTTTAAGCGGAAACCAACCGCAAACCGGAGAAACCGGAGAATGGTTATTATTAGCGGGGACAAGCATAATTTCAAATCTTACGCTTTATAACTCAGTTGTAAACAATTTAAATTCCGGCTTAAATAAATACCGTTGGACAATTACAAAAGGAACTTGCAATGCTTTTGACGAAATTGATATTACAAATAACCAATACATCGCAAATGCCGACATAAGCGGACCTTCTGATATATGTAGTGATTCTTCCGCTATTTTAGGAAATTCTCCGCCGACAGGAGGAACAGCTTATTGGACTGTTGAAACAGGCACAGGAATAATTGATAATTCTGTTGACCAATCTACCTTTGTAAGAAACTTATCTCTCGGTGCAAACATAATAAGGTGGACAATTGTAAAAGACGGTTGTTCTGATTTTGATGAAATTACAATAAACAGAAATACTGTTTTTGCCGATGCCGGAGTAGATCAAATAATCTGCGATAATTTTACAAGCTTATCTGCTGTTCCTGCAGGAAGCGGACTTTCAGGAGTATGGACTGTAGGCGGAGGTTCAGGAAACTTAGCAGACCCGAGCTTAGCAAATACACAAGTAACAGGTTTAACATCAGGTTTAAATACATTTATTTGGACAATTTCCGGAAACGGTTGCTCAGCGGATGACATAGTTGAGATAACAAACAATATGTTTTTCACATCAACAAGTTCAAATCAAGAAATTTGTGTGTCTTACACTACAATAAGTGCAACGGACCCTTTACCGGGAACAGGATATTGGGAACTTATTTCGGGTTCGGGAGTATTCGGTAATGTCTCAAATTATAATACAACGGTAAGTAATATTTCAAATAATTCAGTTAATATTTACAGGTGGAATGCAACTTTAAACGGATGCAATGCTTCTGACGACATTCAAGTAAAAAATAATTTTGTTCCCGCTGATGCAGGTTCAAATATAACAGTTTGTACAAATTATGCTGTTTTATCGGCAGTAACTCCCGATGCCGGCACAGGTTTATGGAGTGTGCAATCAGGTGCAGGATTATTTGCAGATGAAAATTCGGCAAGTACATTAGTTACAAGCATTAACTTAAATGAAAATATTTATCGTTGGACAGTTACAAATATTGTATGCTCAGATTATAGCGATGTTTCAGTAACAAATAATAATGTTGTATCATCTGCCGGAGGCGACCAAGAATTGTGTTACGACTACACACAATTATCTGCAGAACAACCGCCGGTAGGAGGAACAGGAAACTGGGAGTTAATTTCAGGATTTGCAAATATTAATAATACAACTTTATTTAATACAAATGTAACAAATCTACAAAGCGGAATTTCTGTTTTTAAATGGACAGTATTTAACAACGGATGTTCAAGTGGTGCAGGAGATGAAGTTTCAATAAACAATAAGAGTTTTACCGCTTATGCAGGAGAAGACCAAGCACTTGAACCCTTTGTAACATCAACAAATTTAGCAGCCGTTCTGCCTGAGAATGCTACAGGAGAATGGATGCTTGTCGGCGGAGGCGGAACTGTAAGCACAATTTCTGACCCTAGTACGGCGGTTACAAATATGCCTACGGGAATTAATACATTTATGTGGACAGTAAACAAGAATCTATGCACTTCTTATGACTATGTTGAAATTACGGTAATAAACTTTACGGTAAATGCAGGAATTAACAGAACAATTTGTACTGATTCTGTTCAATTAAACGCAGCTGATTATACAGGAGCAACACAAAGCTGGTCTGTAGTTCAAGGAACCGGTAATTTTGATAACCCAAATTTATATAATACTTGGGTAAGAAACTGCAGCATGGGAGCAAATATATACCGATGGACAGTTACACAAAGCGGTGCAACAACTTATAATGATATAATTGTAACACAAATATTTGCCTATGCCGGAGAAGACCAACTTGTATGTACAAACAACATTACGCTTGAAGGAAATATCCCCGGTAACGGTTACTCCGGGTTGTGGTCTGTTGTTTCGGGAACCGGAAATATTATCTCTCCCACTTTTTATAATACCGAAGTTCAAAATATTGACTTTTTAAATAATATTTTTCAGTGGTCGGTAATTTCACCTGAATGTATTATAAGTGATTATGTTTATGTATATAATGATATGGTTACTGCTGATGCCGGAACAGATCAAGAAATAGAAACACTTGATACTTATCTTAATGCTGTAATGCCTTTCAATACAAATACAGAATTATGGTCAGTTATAAGCGGCTCAGGTACCTTTACAGACGATACCGACCCCGGCACATATGTATCAGGCTTATCGGAAGGCGAAAATATTTTCAGATGGACTGTTTCTAATGATAATTGTTCAGATTTTGATGATGTTACCGTAAGATATATATATAATAACGGAGGAGGAACATATATTAATGATATTAATGATAATTTTAGAATATACCCAAACCCTAATTCCGGTAAATTTAATATAGAAAAAAATGATAATACTGCATTTAATATCGAAATTTCAGATTTATACGGTAAATTAATTTATTTTGAAGAGAATATTTCAGAAAATAATAAAACAATAAATCTATTAAATGTTCCTGCCGGAATTTATTTCTTAAAAATTACATCCGGGAAAAGTAAAAGAACCATTAAAATAGTCAAAAGGTAAGATGAACAATACAAAAAGTATATAATAGCAAACATTTACAACTAAAAAATAAATTTTTAACTTTTATTAAGATTTATAATTAGTATTTAACAATAAAATAACATAAATTTGTAGTAATTAAAATTAAGTTTTCATAGTTTTAAGGTTTAGGTTAATAAAGAAGGTTGGAAAAAGCACTCACTCGGGTGCTTTTTTCTTTATTATTCTAATTTAATTAGTTTTAATTATGGTTATTGCAGTAGATTTTGACGGAACAATTGTTGAGCATAAATATCCTAAAATAGGGAAAGTAAAACTTTTTGCATTTGAAACTTTAAAACAACTTCAAAAACAAGGTCATAATTTAATTTTGTGGACATACAGAGCCGGTAAAGAATTAGAAGATGCTGTTTTATTTTGCAAAGATAACGGAATTGAATTTTATGCAGTTAATTCAAACTACCCGGAAGAACAATTTGATGAAAAAAAAATAAGCAGAAAAATTTATGCCGATATTTATATTGACGATCGAAATATAGGCGGCTTTTTAGGTTGGAGTAAAATTTGGGAATTAATATCCGATTCACAAGAAAAAATATCAACAGCAGAAAAAGAAATCAACAAAACTGATTTTTCACAAAAGTTTAAGTCTATATTCAGGAAAAAATAGTTATTTCTTAATTTTACCGGTAAATGTTTTAAGGAAATCTGCAAATTTTTGTGTTAAATATTTTTCATCTTTAATGTAAGTTAAAATAGGTTCTAATTGCGAGGCAGATAAAAATCCGTGAACTTCGTTAATTTTTTGTTTCTTACTGTTAATAAAAACAAAAGCCGGAAACTTAAAATTTTGGTTTAATAATGAATATGTTAACTTATGAGGTTTCCCTTGTCCGTTTCCCGAAAGTTCCTGCCCGAATAAAACAACCTTTTCCTGAGAAGCGGCATCAAAATTTACAAAATAAAAATTATTATTTAATAAATCTGCAATTACGGGGTTTCTAAAAACTAAACCTGTTTCAATTTTACAAGATTGACACCAATTTGTGTACATATATATCAAAACGGGCTTATTATTCTTCAAACATAACTCTGATGCTTCTTTTAAGGAATACCGGTTTACAACTCCGCTTGTATCAAGAACTTTATTTTTGTTCTCTTTTAATTCTTCCTCATAATTTTTCGGATAATTATGTTGATAAAGATTTTTCCATTCATCATAAACCAATGTTTTATTAATATCTTCATTAAAATAAACTAATAAAGGCTCAATCTCTCTCACTTTCATATAACCGGGTATTTGATACATTTTTCTTTGCTTATCAACATAAACTATTGTAGGAAAAGAATAACGCCCTTTTAAAATAAAATCAGCAAAATCATGCTTCGGCTTTGCTCCTGTTCCTTTATTTGTATATACTTTGCCTTGGTATTTAATTGTGTCATAACCTTCGGCATCAAACCTTACCGGGTAAAAATTATTGTTGATATATGCAGCTATTCCTTTATTTGCAAAAGTTGTCTTCATCATTTGTTTGCACCAACCGCACCATTCGGTATAAACATCTATCAACATTGGTTTAGGAAAAACATCGAACAAACTGTCTGCCTGCTCAACCGTGTACCATTTTATCGGAGACGGTTCAACCGTAACCTGAGAAGATGACACCTTTAATAAAAAGAATAATAATATTGATAAGGTATAATTTCTTAATTTCATAAATTCAGATAATTTTGTGCAACTTTTAAAGATTAACGAACAAGATTAATAAAAATTTTACAAAAAAAGAATGAAATATTCATTTGTATTAATATTCTCTGTATTAACTTTTACACTACTTTCGCAAAGTTACGATAAAAATTATTTTGATTCTCCTGTTCATATTTCTATAAGATTAGTAGGAAATTTTGGAGAAATAAGACCAAATCATTTTCATTCGGGAATTGACATTAAAGTTCCTTATTCAGGTGTCAAACTTTATGCTCCTGCCGACGGTTATGTTTCCCGAATAAGAAAGTCTCCCGGAGGATACGGGAATGCACTTTACATCACACATCCTAACGGTTTAATGACTGTTTACGGGCATTTACAAAAATTCAATAAAAGATTTGAGCAATATGCAGACAGTATTCAATATGCAGAAAATAAATTTGAATTTACAAAATATCCCGACTCAACAGAATTAAAAGTAAAAAAAGGAGAAACTATAGGTTATGCCGGAAATACAGGAAGATCATACGGTCCGCATCTGCATTTCGAAATCAGAGATGCCGAAAAAGATATACCGATAAACCCGTGTTATTTTAATTTTGACATAAAAGATAATATTAAGCCGAAAATTTTCAGCCTTGCAGCATATGCGATTGACGAAAACGGAAAAATTAATAATTCCTATAAAAAACAAAAGTTTAAAGTTTACAAAAAAGGAAATACATATTACATAAACAAAATAATTAAATACACCGGAAGAATAGGTTTTGCAATAAGAGCAAATGATTATCTGAATTCCGTAAAAAATTCTCAAGGAATTTATTCAGTAAAACTATTTTACGATAACGAATTAATATATTCTCATAAATTAGACAGAATAAGTTTTGAAGAATCAAGATACATAAACAGTTTCATTGATTTTGAAGAAAGACAAACAACTAATTTGAAATTTCAAAAATGCTTTATAGAACCCGGAAATAAATTAAGTGTTTATAATTTTAATCTAAATTCAGGAATAATTAATGATCCTGACAAAAAGTTACACAAAGTTCGCATAGAAGCTGCTGATATTTACGGAAATACATCAATATTATATTTCAAAATATCAGGCACAAAAGCTTCAGGAACAGTTAAAAATGATAAATTATTAAAATATAATGAAGATAATTTTATTGAAGAAAAAGATTTCAGAGCATATTTAAAAAAAGGAAGTTTATACACGAATATTGAACAAAATTATAAAGTTATTCCAAACACAAGTCAATTTTATTCAGACATACACAAACTTAACTCATATAAAATTCCCTTGCACGAAAAGATGTATGTTGCAATAAGATCGAATAAATTACCTAAAAAATTGCTGGGAAAAGCGTTTATCGTATTAATTAATAAAAACGGAAATAAAAAATATTTGGGAGGAACATACATTAATAACTTTTTTGTAGCAGAAAGTAAAGCATTCGGTAAATTTGCAATAGCAGTTGATAATACTCCGCCCGAAATAATAGAAGAAAACTTTAATTCTGAAAAAGATTTCAGTAAAATGAAGAAAATTTCATTTAAAATCAAAGATAATATGTCAGGAATTGAAAAATATTATGCAACAATTGATAAAAAAAATATTATATTCGCTTACGATAAAAAAAATAACAGGATAAGTTATACTTTTGATAATCATATAGATTACAAAAAAAATCATAAACTTATTATAACACTTTATGATAAAAAAAATAACAAAACTGTTTACGAAACAATTTTTTTTAAGTAGATTGCAAATTATATTAAACCTAAAATAAACATTTTTTATGAAAGTTCTGATTGTAGAAGATGACAGTGCATCAAGATTTTTTTTAGAAAGCTTATTGGAAAGTAACAATTATGAATTTCGTTCGGCTGCAAACGGTATCGAAGGCTTAAATATTTTTGAAGAATACCGACCTGATATTGTTCTGTCTGATATTCAAATGCCTATAATGGACGGCTTAGAGTTGTTAGAAGCCATAAGAGATAAAAAATCTGACACCATCGTAATAATGGTTACCGCATTCGGAACTGAAAACTACGCAATTCAAGCACTTCACCTCGGTGCAAACAATTACTTGAAAAAACCTGTATCAGGACAAGAATTACTGAGGTTACTAAAAAAATATCAAGCAATACTTACAAGTAAATACTCGCCGGATGCATTACCGGGAAGACTTGTCAGCAGAAATTTTATTTTAGAATTTAATACTGAATTCAATAAAATACCAAAAATTGTTGATAAAGTTATAGTTGAATCTGCAATTGATATTGATGATAATGAAAAGGTTAATATTGAACTAGGCTTAGTTGAACTAATTACAAATGCAATTGAACACGGCAATTTAAATATAGATTATTTTGAAAAACAAAAAGCTCTTGATGAAGGAACATTAGGCGAATTATATGATGAAAGAATGACCAGCCCGGTTTATAAACACCGAATTATTACTATTAAATTTTTTGCCGATAATGAGAAATACCAATGGACTATTATTGATGAAGGAGATGGTTTTGATTGGAAATTGCTCCCCGATCCTACTGATGAAGCACATATTCTTGAATTAAACGGAAGAGGTGTTTTTATTTCACGGTTTTTATTTGACGAAGTTGAATATCTCGGCAAAGGAAATGCTGTTATTGCTACAAAATTTTTAAAAAGCTGTTCATAATTATTTTTTACAGCAACTCTTTTTTGAATTCCCCAAATACTCTTTGTTAAAAAATGTTAAATATTTGACAATAAGAAATATTCATTATTATTCTTCGTTATAACATTGAAATCAGAATATTTACTAAATTATTAATTGCGTATGAAAAAACCTTATACTTTTATTTCTTATTCTGTATTAATAATAAATAAATCAGTTGTTAAATCTGTATTTGTAAAAAACAAAAAAGTTAAAAACATATACAGAAGAATCTCACAAGCATTAAGTTCTTTTAAGCTGTGTCCGAGAGATGAAGTTGTTAACAAAATACTGAAATATGCTGATTTATAGCACTTAATACAGTCAATAATTTAACCGCCTTTCGGCGGTTTTTTTATATCGCAATATGTAACTTTGCATATTTACTTATAAATTATTTTGAAAAAACTAATGAAAAAAAAATATTCCCTTTTCACTAAAATCTCTTTACTGATTACCGGCGGTATTATTATTCTGCTGTTTCAAAGCACGGCATCTTTTAAAAATTATGAAAAAAGTTCCGCCTCACAATATAAATCAAATAATTGGATAGACTCTATTATCTCAAAAATGTCACCGGATGAACGTCTCGGACAATTATTTATGGTTGCTGCATACCCGAAACAAGGGAAAGAACATAAAAATTACCTTACTAAAATTATTAAAGATTATAAAATCGGGGGGCTGATTATGTTTCAATCAGGGCCGGTTCAACAAGCAAAACTTACAAATTATTATCAATCAATTTCAGAAACACCTTTAATGATTGCCGGAGATTATGAATGGGGACTTTCAATGAGAATAGACAGTACCGTAAGATATCCTCGGCAAATGATGCTCGGTGCAATTCAAAACGACTTATTAGTTAACGAATTCGGTATCGAAGTTGCAAGACAATGTAAAAGGCTCGGAATACATATTAACTTTGCTCCTGTTATTGATGTTAATAATAATGCCGACAACCCCGTAATTAACAGTCGTTCTTTCGGAGAACTAAAAGAAAATGTTGCTCGAAAAGGCTTGGCATATATGGTTGGTTTACAAGACAATAACATACTCGCAACAGGCAAACATTTTCCCGGACACGGAGATACTGATGTTGATTCTCATAAAGATTTACCCATAATCTTACATTCCAAAGAAAGACTTGATTCTTTAGAAATGTACCCTTTTAAAGAGCTTATTAAAACAGGCTTAGGAGGAATAATGATTGCACACTTGAACATTCCTTCGTTAGACCCTTCCGAAAATGCTGTTTCAAGTTTATCGAAGCCTATTGTAACCGATATTTTAATCAACAAATTAAAATTTAAAGGATTAATATTTACCGATGCTCTCGGAATGAACGGTGTTACAAAACATTATGAACCCGGAGAAACAGAAGTTGCCGCCCTAATTGCAGGAATTGATGTTTTATTAATGCCGAAAGATGTTCCGCTTGCTTTTCAAAAAATAAAAGAAGCAATAAAAAAAGGCTTAATAACTCAAGAAGAAATTGATAAAAGATGCAGAAAAATTTTACTGGCAAAAAAATGGTTCGGTCTTAATAATTACAAAAAAATCAAAATTAACAACATATACAAAGACTTAAATTCTGAATATGCTAAAAATTTAAATCGAAAACTAATAGAATCTTCTTTAACATTAGCAGTAAATAAAGATAAAATAATACCGTTTAAAAACTTAGACAAAGAAACAATTGCCTCAATATCAATAGGAAACGGACAAATAAGTAATTTTCAAAAAACTCTTAATTTATATGATAAAGTTGAAAATTATACAATCCTGAAAGATGCAAATATTGATGTATTTAATAAAAGAATAATACAGCTTTCAAAATATGATAAAGTTATTGTAAGCGTTCATAAAATGAGCCGAAGACCCAAAACATTCGGCATCAATCAAAATACAATTAATTTTGTTAACAAACTGTCCGAAAAAACAAAAGTCGTACTCGTGCTTTTCGGAAATCCTTATGCTCTCAGTTTGTTCAAAAAACCGGAAAAGTTAAATGCAATATTAGTTTCTTACAACGATTGGAAACTGACAAGAAGTTTATCAGCACAACTTCTTTTCGGCGGAATTACTGCACAAGGGGAATTACCCGTTTCGGCAGGAGAACTTTTTAAAGCCGGAACAGGGAAACTGTCAGTTAAGCAAAGACTTAAATATTCAAATGCTTTTGAATTGGGACTAAAACAAGACACCATAAACAAAATTGATTCGGTTGTAAATGATGCAATTACAAAAGGTGCAACACCCGGAGCAACGGTTTTGGCAATAAGAAACGGCATCGTATTTTTTCAAAAATCCTACGGATATCACACATACTCTAAAAAAAGAAAAACAAAAAATACCGATATCTACGACTTGGCTTCTTTGACGAAAATTGCATCAACATTACCGTCTTTAATGAAATTATTTGACGAAGGAGAAATTGATATAAATAAAAAACTGTCAGTTTATTTACCCGAACTTCGCAATACTAATAAAAAAGACATTTTAATTAAAGACATTTTAGCTCATCAAGCACGTTTAAAACCTTGGATTCCTTTTTACAGAGACACCTATGAAGATGAAAACAAAACAGTTTTAAACAGCAAAATTTACTCAACATATAAAACAGGGAAATTTACCGTGCAAGTTGCAGGTAATCTTTTTATTAATGAAAATTACAGAGATACTATTTATCAAAAAATTTATGATTCGGAGTTAAGAAGCAAAAAAAAATATAAATACAGCGACTTAGGTTTTATACTTTTCCACAAGTTAATTGAAGATATTACAAAGGAGCAACAAGAAAATTATGTTTATGAAAAATTTTATAATTCTCTCGGAGCTAACACATTAGGTTACCTTCCGTTAAATCGTTTTAAGAAGTCTGAAATTGTTCCTACCGAACAAGACAACTTTTTCAGACATCAATTAATACAAGGATATGTTCATGATTATGCAGCAGCAATGACCGGAGGCGTTAACGGACACGCAGGACTTTTTTCTAATGCAAACGATTTAGCAAAACTTTTACAAATGTACCTTCAAGGAGGGAAATACGGAAAAATAAGATATATTTCAAGTAAAACATTGAAGAAATTTTCATCCTGTGCTTTTTGTAAAAATCATAATCGCAGAGGCTTGGGGTTTGACAGACCGCTCAGACCAACAGGAGGACCGTCGTCGCAATACGCATCTGATTTAAGTTTCGGACATTCAGGATTTACCGGAACTTTGGTTTGGATTGACCCGAAATATGATTTTGTTTATATTTTTCTTTCAAATAGAATTCATCCAAAAAGCGAAAATAATAAATTATTAAAAATGGATGTAAGAACAAAAGTTCAAGATTTATTTTACAAATCATTTCCTGATTTAGATACTTTAAAAACAACAGCAAGCATAAATTAATACTAAAAATATGAAAGTAATGATATTAGCTGCCGGGCTGGGAACTCGACTTAAATCATTAACCGAAAATAAACCTAAAGCTCTTGTAGAATTACACGGAAAACCGATTCTTGAACATCTTATCCTAAACCTAAAATTGCAAGGATTTAACGATTTTGTTATTAATGTTCACCATTTTGCCGATCAAATTGAAAATTTCCTTGAAAAGAACAATAATT
Source organism: Bacteroidales bacterium (assembly GCA_021648725.1). NCBI lineage: Bacteria > Pseudomonadati > Bacteroidota > Bacteroidia > Bacteroidales > Bacteroidales bacterium. The sequence continues at coordinate 63,297 of JAKISF010000010.1, forward strand.
TTGAGTCAAATATAGAAATTTCAGACGAAAGAAAAATGCTTCTCGAAACAGGAGGAGGATTATTAAAAGCAAAAAATTATCTGTCTGATTCAAATACTTTCATTCTCCATAATGCCGATATATTTTCTGATATTAATTTAAATGATTTAGTAGCTGCTCACGAAAAAAACGATTCATTAGCAACACTTGCCGTTCAAAACAGGGATTCATCAAGAAAATTGCTTTTTGATGAAAATAACTATCTTTGCAGTTGGCAAAATTTTAACACCGGAGAAACTAAAAAATCAAGAGAACCCGAAGGTAAATTGACAGCCCGAGCTTTTACCGGCATTCATATTATTAACTCCGAAATATTTAAATACATAACAGAAACCGGTAAATTTTCAATTATTGATTTATATTTAAGGCTTGCAAAAAGTTATAAAATTTCAGCCTTTGAAACAAAATACAAATATTGGTTCGATTTAGGAAAACCTGAAGATATTGCTGATGCCGAATTACTTTTCTGAATTGATGCAACTATTTTAAGATATAATTAATCTAAATAATTTAAGTTATTAGTCAAAATGAACAAAATCAAACTTATTCTAATCTTTTTCTTTATCATTTCTTTTTCTTTTGCTCAAAAACAAGAGAAGATAGCAAATACATTATTGAAAGAAATTGAAAATAAAGGTACAGATAAAAACTTTACTGTTTGGATTTTCTTTAAAGACAAAGGAGAAATTACAGATAAAAAATTAAACAGTTCTAAATCTTTACTGAGTAAACATTCCTTAGAAAGAAGGCAAAAATTACTAAAATCAAAACCTTTAGTTGATTTTTACGATATTCCTGTTGAAATATCATACATTAACTCTGTAAAACCCTATATTTCAAAACTTAGGCATCAATCAAAATGGTTAAATGCTGTTTCTGCTGAAGTAAACGGAATCCAACTTCAAAATATAGCTTCGTTAAATTGTGTTAAATCAATAGATATTGTACGAAAAGGTAAATATAACAATAATTTAATTCAAGGAAATGAAATTAAAAACGAAACTTCCTATAAAAGTACAGCTTATAATTTAAATTACGGAGCTTCTTTAACTCAATCAGAACAAATAAATGTGCCGATTATTCATGATTTAGGATATAGCGGCAACGGTATAATAATATGTTTATTAGATGCCGGCTTTAATAACTTGGAGCATCAAGTATTCGAAAATATTAATATTTTAGATCAATGGGATTTTGTTAATAATGACGGAAATGTTGATGACGAAAGTGATATGGGCTCAGGAAGTCACGGAACCATGACACTAAGTACAATAGGAGGGTTTTATGAAGGACAATTAATAGGTACAGCATACGGAGCAAGTTACTTATTAGCAAAAACCGAAAACACAGATTCTGAGACACAAGTTGAAGAGGACAATTGGGTTGCAGGTGTTGAGTGGGCAGAAGCCTTGGGAGCAGATATCACATCAACTTCATTAGGATATATAAGTTTTGATGACGGAAGCGGATACAGTGCAGCTGAACTTGACGGAAATACTGCAATTATTACAATTGCCGGAGATATTGCTGCCGGCAAGGGTGTTTTAGTTGTTAATTCTGCAGGAAATGAAGGAAGCGGTATTACTACAATAATTGCTCCTGCCGACGGTGACAGCATTCTTACGGTAGGAGCAGTATATTCTGACGGAAACAGAACTTATTTCAGTTCAGTAGGACCTACCGGAGACGGAAGAATAAAACCTGACGTTATGGCTATGGGAGCAAGCGTTGTTGTTGCAGAAACTTCGGGAAACGGATATACAACATCAAGCGGCACATCTTTTTCTTGCCCCATAGTTGCAGGTGCAACGGCTTTACTTCGAGAAATATTCCCCTTTGCAAGTAATATGGAAATTATAGATGCCTTAAAAAAAACAGCAAATAATACAAACAGCCCGAATAATGAATACGGTTGGGGAATTATTGACCTGTTTGCTGCATATAATTATTTAATTCCGAAAAACTCTTATTCTGCTTCTTTTAATGTTATAAATAAGGAAAATTCTGTTGAAAACGCAGAAATTATCTTTAAAACAAACAAACAAACAACTGATGTTAGGGGATATGCCGTTTTTCAAGATATACTGGCCGACAAAAATATTGAATACCGAATATCTAAACCCGGGTTCTGTACATATTATGATACAATACCTTCTTTTAACCGAGATATTAATATTACTGTTGAATTAATCGAAACATCAGTTCTTGTATATCCTGCACCTGCCTCAAACTATATAATATTTGATATTAAAGAAGATGAACCAAATAATAACTCTCTGTTATTTTATAATCTAAAAGGGCAAATAATTAAATCGGTTAATAAGTATGAAAATAAAAGTAAGCTGGATATATCCTCTCTTGCTGCCGGAATTTATTTTGTACAAATAAAAATAAATAACTCTGTTTACCTAAAAAAAGTAATTATATCAAGATAATAAAAACTATCTATAAATCAAAGCTTTTGAATATCAATAATAAACTCCTGAAGTATTTTTTTATTATATGCCTTCCAGCCGCCTCTAAAATCACGGCTTGATATTTCAATAAATTCTTCCATTTGCTTTGAGTTTAATTGTTTTAACAATTTTTTATAATCACCGAAGTATTTTATACAATAACCAGAATAAAAAGTTGATTTTGTATCATTAATTAAAATGAAGTTAGGTTTTTTATTCATTGGAGAAAACAAAATCTTTTTACCGAAACTTGAATTTAAACTTTGGGTTCTTCCGAAAGCATACCAAGCAACTTTATTTGGTTTTCCGTTGTCTCTTTTATCTAAAACATCTTTAACTGACAATAAATATTTATATGCCGAAGGATAATTTGTCTTTAATTCGACTTCATCTATTATCTTATTTTTACCATTTATTTTTTTATAAGGAAACAGAATTATCCTCCTTTGCTTATCTTTCAAATTCCCTAATAATGAAGCCTTTATAATAGGTTTTAATATAGCTTTTTCTATTTCGCAGTCTCCTTTCAGTTCTGTTTTTACGGTTACTGTTTCACCCTTCTCTTTTACAATTTCAAATATATATGCTTTATCAGCAAGCGTAGTTATCCCTACATGAATATTGCAAATATCACCGAGCCTTTTACCTTTAATTTGATTAGTTTTATTTACCGATAATTGCCAAAAATTACGATTATTTAATTCTGAATAATTTATTTTTCTGTGTAAAAAGCTGTTTTTATTTTTTGCTTTCTCATATAAAAAAGATTCGTATTTCTGCTTTGAAAAAATTGTAATTGCACTGTATGTTGTTGCATTTTCAAAAAGTTGTATTGCACCGTAGTTTGTGATTTGAATCAAATTCTTTTTCAATTCAAAAAAATTCCGTAATTCTTTTCCGGTTTCAGTATTAAAATATGTATTTGGAGTAATAAAACCACATATTCCGTTATTTTTCAATAATTTATAGGCAGATTCAAAAAATGCAATGTATATATCAGTTGAACCTTTTTTACAAAAATTATAATGTTCTTGAATATATAATCTTTGCTTTTTTTCTAAATGTTGAATTCTGATATACGGAGGATTACCTACAATGAAATCAAATAACTCTGTTTTTTTTTCTTTTAAAGTATCTTTTTTAACTAATTTCCAATCTATTTTAAAATGAAAATCTTTAATCAGTTCATTCAAATTATTTCTTGCATCTTTCAATGCAACTTCATCTATATCCCAACCTTCTATCTTTTCCAAATTTTCTTTTAAATTTTCTTCGGAAGAAAAACGAATTATTCTTTTTGCTGTCTCACATAAGAATCTGCCGTCTCCACATGCCGGGTCTAATATCGTTTTTCCTAAAGAAGCAACTTCATTAAATTTAATATCGTTTAATATTTTGTTAATAATAAAATCAGGGGTATAAATTTTACCGTTTAATTTTTCGTTGCTGTATATTTTTTGAAGTGATGCCATTTATCTTAAAATCAACTTGTTAAAACCTTCAAAGCTTTTTATTCTCGGACTTATAAGCGGAGTTTTTATATCTTTAAAGCACACTTCATAAGTATCTTCATAAAAAGTAAAAGAAGTTTTATCTGCACGTATTCTCGTTGTTCCTTTTTTATATAAAATACCGATTTTTCCTTTCGATATATCTTTTTTAAGAACATATCCTAAAAATGATGCAAACATAGTTTTTGCTTCTTCATGCAAACTTATACAAAAGTAATAATCTGTAATACTGTCATTTCGATGTATATTCCTTGCGGGAATATTTAAAACATATTTTTTGAAAAATACATTAGATTTTCTGTGCATGGTTTTCACATCAAAAATGTATTTTTTATTATGATAACTTAATTCAAAATCTTTACCGAAATCTTGTCCGTCAATTGCTCCGAAAGAACGAACCGGTCTTTTTAACTTATATGTATCTGCGAAAATAACTTCTCCTGTTGTTCCCGTTATCCTCATCTTTTTTGTATCATCTTTTTTTTCCTTGTCCCAAATATTACTTATCGGATGATTCTTTAAAGAAAATTCAACAAGTTCATTTGCATATCGAATTTGCTCTTTGCTGACTTTTATTGAAAAATAAAAACTGTTATACATACGAGAATAGAAAATCTTCGTCAAAATTAAAAAAAACAGACTATAGTTAAAATTTATCTTAACCGTAATAAGTCTTTTGCTTCTTTAACAGTTTTAACCGGCTGATTACAAACATTATTTTCACACACATATATTAGTGTTTTACCTTTTTTAAATCTGTTTTGAAAAATTGGAATTTTACTCTCATTTTCGCTTCCGGCAAAAATAATATCCGGTCTGAATTCTTTTCTCAGCTCTTTTTCAATTTCTTTATATTTTTTTCCGATAATTATTAATTCAAAAGAAGGTTTTGAAAAATGCAGACTTAATGAAGCCCAATTTGCAAAATAATTCAAATTTGCTAATGTATTTTCTTGAATATTTGCCGTCATCTTCTCAGAAATATTCATATAAACTTCATCTGTAAAAAATAATCCGAGAATGTAAAGGTTTTTTGCCATTGAAGAATTTGATGCCGGAATTACATTATCCGATACTTCTTTTTGTCGAACGCTTAATTCAGAATTTATATCAGAAGTATAAAAAAACATATTTGATTTTTTATCGTAAAAATGTTTCAACATATAATCCGTTAATTGTTTTGAAATCATCAAATAATCTTCTTTTCCGGTTGCTTGATACAACTTTATAAAAGCTTCAACAGTAAAACTGTAATCATCAGAAAACGCATTAATCTTTGAGTTACCGTCTTTATAACTTCTTTTTAAAGCGAAATCTTTACTTAACATTTTGTTTTTAATAAATTCTGCTGCTTTTGTTGCAGAATTTAAATACAGTTCGTCTCCAAAAACCTCATAAGCATCCAAAAAACCGATAATCATCAGCGCATTCCAAGATGTTAAAATTTTATCATCCAGTCCGGGTTTTATTCTTTTATTTCTTTGTTCTGAAAGGATTTGTTTTGAATGCTCAATTTTCACGGTTAATTGTTCTTCCGAAAGTTTATATTTCTGTAAAATCTTTTCAAGATTATCTTTTACTAACAGTATATTATTTCCGTGTTCCCAATTTCCGGTTTGCGAAACATCATAATAATCGCAAAATAAACCGGAGTCATCTTTTAATAAACTGTCAATTTCTTTTTTAGACCAAACGTAAAATTTACCCTCCTCCCTTTCACTATCGGCATCATAAGAGGAATAAAAAGCATTTTCGGAAGATGTCATTTCATTAATAATATATTCCGATGTTTCTTTTACAACTTTTTCAAACAAGAAATTTTCACTTAATTTATAAGCGATGCTGTATAAACTTAACAGTTGAGCATTATCATATAACATCTTTTCAAAATGAGGAACTTTCCATTGTGCATCAACCGAATAACGAGCAAAACCGCCTGCTAAATGATCATAGATTCCGCCGTTTGCAATCTTTTCAAGCGTTAATAATACATGCTTTTTTATTTCTTCATCTTTTGAATAATGGGCATATTCAGTTAAATATTTCCACACAGCAGGCATAGGAAACTTTGGTACGCGGTTAAAACCTCCTTCTTTATAATCAAAATTATTTTTTAATTTTTCAGTTGCTTTTTTTATTTTTTCAAAAGAAAAAATCTGTTCACTTTCAGAATTGAAGTTAAATTCTGACTTTTCAATACCAGTTTGAATATTTTCTGCTGATTGCAAAAACCTTTTTTTATCAACTTTATATGATTCAGACAAAGAAAGCAGCATCTTCTTCCAATCGCCGGGTTTGAAATAAGTTCCTCCGTACACCGGACGACCATCAGGCAATGCAATACAATTTAAAGGCCACCCTCCTCTGCCCGTTATTAATTGAACAGCTGTCATATATATATTATCTACATCAGGTCTTTCTTCTCTGTCAACTTTTATACAAATAAAATTATCGTTCATAACTTTTGCAATATCCTCATTTTCAAATGATTCATACTCCATAACATGACACCAATGACAAGCTGAATATCCGATACTTACAAGAATTAATTTATCTTCATCTTTTGCTTTTTGAAGAGCTTCATCTCCCCAAGGATACCAATTAACAGGGTTATGGGCATGCTGAATGAGATAGGGACTGTTTTCATTTATGAGTTTATTTGTATATTTATATGTTTGTTCCATTTTATGAGTTTGTGTTTTAACTGTATTTTGACAAGATAATAATGTCATAATCATTATTGTAACTAATAACTGTTTCATCTTTTTTTGTAAAGATATGCAATTTAGACTGATTCTAAATAACTTTTCCCGATAAAAAAATTAAACCCTCAAAAAAACACATTGAAAAACTTGAATAACTGATATTTTTTTAGTATATTACCTGCAAATAATTTAATTATTAATTCAAAACTCTTTTACCATGAAGAAAGATACCCGAAATGTTATTTTAATACCTACGGATTTTTCCGAAGTATGTGAAAATGCAATTAAACATGGTTTGATTTTAGCAAAAGCAATGAAAAGTAATGTTTGGTTATTGCATGTTATTAATAAAGATACGAATAAATTTCTTGACGAAAAGAATTTAGAAGAAGGCAATATTGAAGAAATGCTGAAAGAATCAGCAGAGAAATACAGTAAAGAATATGGTATTCCCGTAGAGACTTTTATCAGTTCGGGAAATATATTTGAAAAAATAAAGGAAGTAAGTGACAAATTAGGAGCTAAGTTAATTATTCTCGGAACTCACGGTAAAATAGGCTTTCAAAAAATTGCAGGAAGTTATGTATTGAAAGTTATAACAACAACGGGAACGCCGACTATTGTTGTTCAGAAAGAATCAAATACGGCAGGATATAAAAATATTGTTTTCCCTATAACTTCTTCAACACAAGACAGACAAAAAGTAGCATGGGCAGTGAGCATAGCGAAAGTATTCGGAGCCACAGTTCATTTAATTCCTAAGTTTGAATCTGAGAAGTTTCACAGAAACCGAATTATGACCGTAACAAAACAAATCAAAGATATAATGAAAGATTACGGTATTAAATTCGTTGATAAAGTATCTTCTCCCGAGGCAGGTAACTTTGCAAAGCAAGTTATTGATTACAGTGTTGAAAACAAAGCAGATTTAATAATGACTTTAGTCGATAAAGATAAAACATTCTTTTTCTCATCTTGGGATGAACAAATTATTTATAATTCTTCACAAATTCCGGTTATATGTATTAATCCGGTTGCAACAAAAAAAACAGCTTGGGATAAAGGCTGGTAAAACACTTAAGTCGGTTTTCCCTAAAACAACAGATACAATTAAAATTTTACTGAGTTTGTTTCTTTATGATTCAAACTCTTTTTAATTAATGCTTTATTCCTACTTTTGCAATTTACGATTTATCATTTACTTTTGAACTTAAACTTTAAAAATGAAACAACACTTATTCGGTAAAACTTTAACGGAACTTAAGGAAATTGTATCCTCACATAAACTTCCGGCATTTACTGCAAAACAGATAGCTGACTGGTTATATAAAAAACAAATTTCAGAAGTTGATGAAATGAGTAATCTGTCAAAAAAAGCAAGAGGATTACTGAATCAAGATTACGACATAGGATTAAAAAAATATGTTTCTGTTCAAAGTTCAAAAGACGGAACAAAAAAATATCTTTTTAAAACAGGAGAAAATTTTATTGAGGCAGCATATATCCCTTCAAGCGACAGAGCAACGCTTTGTGTCTCATCACAAGTAGGTTGCAAGTATGCCTGTGAATTTTGTATGACCGGCAGACAAGGATTTCAAGCACATTTAAGTGCAAATGAGATGCTGAATCAAATTAAAAGTTTACCGGAATTTAATACATTAACAAACATTGTATTCATGGGAATGGGTGAACCTTTTGATAATTTAGATGAAGTATTGAAAACTCTTGAAATTATGACTTCTGACTACGGTTTTGCATGGAGCCCGAAACGAATAACAGTTTCAACAAACGGAATTATTAAAGGTTTAATACGTTATTTGGATGAAAGCAAGTGCAACTTGGCTATAAGTATTCATACACCTTTTGATGACGAACGGTTAAAAATAATGCCCGTCCAAAAAAATAATCCTATTAAAGAAATTTTAAATGTTGTTAAAAATCATCATTTCGGCAGACAAAGACGAATTTCTTTTGAATACATTATGTTTAAAGATTTTAATGACAGTATGAAACATGCTGATGAATTAGCAAGATTAGTCAGCGGTTTTTGGGCGAGAGTAAATTTAATTCGTTTTCATGAAATACCCGGTACTGATTTAAGAGGAACCGATGAAAAAAGCATGGAACAATTCAGAGACCGACTGAACGACAAAGGAATAACAGCAACCATAAGAGCATCCAGAGGACAAGACATTGATGCTGCTTGCGGAATGTTATCAACAAAAGAGTTAATAAAAAAGTAATTACTTGAAAAGAATTTTATTCAACATAGTATCTGCCTTTACATTTATTATTCCGATTAAATTTTTAATCAAATTAACCGGAATAAAAATCATTTACCCTTTTTACCATATTGTAAATAATAATCCTCCGGCTCATATAAAACATTTATATTCTGTAAGAACAGAAAAACAATTTAGGAAAGATCTTGACTTTTTAACACGTTATTTTCAAAATACAAAAGAAGTATTAAGCGAATCAAAAGATAAACAAAACTATTTTCATCTATCTTTTGATGATGGTTTAAGTGAATGTTATACTGTTATTGCTCCTATTCTTAAAGAATACAATATCAAAGCTACTTTTTTTATTAATTCCGGTTTTGTTGACAATAAAGATTTATTCTTTAAATATAAAGCAAGTATTATTGCTGATGAAATGTATAAACAATCTTTTCCGAAAAGTGAAATAAAAAAAGTTCTGAAAGTTAAATATGAAAACAGGAATGAATTAAACGAGATTGCACAAAAAATTAAAATTAATTTCAATAATTATCTTCTTGAAAACAAACCGTATCTTACAAGTAAGCAAATAAAAAAATTGTCAGAAGGCGGGCATCAAATCGGTGCACACAGTATTGACCATCCTTTGTATTCAGATTTGAATGAAACAGAGCAAATCAAGCAAACTTCCGAAAGTATACAATATACTGAAAATAAGCTTGGTACAAAAACAAAATTGTTTGCTTTTCCGTTTACGGATGACCAAGTTGAAACTACATTTTTTGATACTATTTTTCAAAATAAGATTATAGATTTTTCCTTCGGAACAGCAGGAATTAAAAAAGATTCGGTATCAAAAAACATTCAAAGAATTCCGATTGAAAAGAAATCAATGAGTGCAAAACGATATATTAAAACAGAATATTTACTTTATTTTCTTAAAAAGCTTGCAGGAAAACATATCATCAAGCGTAAGTAAAAAATTCGATATTCTTCCGTTACAAATATATTTTTTACAGATATAGATTATTTATATATTCGCAACCTTTATTTAAAAAAAAATTTATGAATCTGGCAGAGAAAAAAGGATTAAAAGGTTTTTCACGTGCATTTTGGACGGCAAATACAGTTGAACTTTTAGAAAGAGCAGCTTACTACGGTGTTTTTATCGTTATTACATTATATTTATCTCGCATTATCGGTTTTTCAGATATTGAAGCCGGAATAATTGCCGGAGTATTCTCTGCAGGTTTATATTTTCTTCCGCCTTTTACCGGAGCTTATGCAGATAAGATAGGATTTAAAAAATCATTACTTCTTGCCTTTACATTATTGACAATCGGTTATGCCGGTTTAGGGATTTTTCCTACATTATTAGAATCTCACGGTCTTGCAGAATACGGAAGAGAAGTCAAGTTTACAGGTTTAAGAGAATCGAATTCAAGATTTTATATAATACCGATTATGCTTTTTATAATGATCGGAGGTTCATTTATAAAGTCGGTTATTACGGGAACAATTGCTAAAGAAACCTCAAAGAAAAATCGAGCAAGAGGTTTTTCTGTATTTTATATGATGGTAAATATAGGTTCCTTCTCCGGTAAAACAATTGTTAAACCTTTAAGAGAAAGTATGGGAAATTTAGGTTTAATAAACTTAAATTATTTTTCTGCCGGTATGACTTTACTGGCTTTAATTATCATTTTCCTTATATTTAAAACTCAAAAGCAAGAAGGCGAAGGAAAATCATTTAAAGAAATTTGGCATGCATTAGTAAAAGTATTTACAAACTTTCGATTAATGGCTCTGATAATGATTATTACCGGCTTTTGGATTGTGCAACATCAATTATATGCAACTATGCCAAAGTATGTTTTAAGAATGGCGGGAGAAGGAGCCTCACCTTCTTGGTATGCAAATGTTAATCCGTTGGTTGTTGTGCTTACAGTTGCTTGGATTACACAATTAATGCGAAAAAAAACATCATTATTTTCTATGTCTGTAGGAATGTTTATTATGCCTGTTTCCGCATTAGCGATGGCATCCGGTAATTTATTAAGCGAACCTATTGATTTAGGTTTTATGACAATGCACCCGATTGCATTTATGATGATTATCGGAATTATGTTTCAAGCATTGGCAGAATCATTTATTTCTCCGAGATTTCTTGAATATTTTTCATTGCAAGCTCCAAAAGGCGAAGAAGGTTTATATTTAGGATTCAGTCACTTACATTCATTTTTTTCATCACTTTTAGGTTTCGGAGTTTCAGGTTTCTTGCTCGACAGGTATTGCCCCGATCCGACATTATTTGACACACATGAAGAATGGGTTGCCGCATCGGCAAATGCACATTATATATGGTATTTTTTCGCAATAATAGCCTTTGTTGCTGCAGTTATGTTAATTATTTACGGTAAAGTATTAAAAGCCCGTGATGCAAAAAGAGCTCAAATTCACATTTAAAATTTGAATATGTTACGATTTATATTTATCAGTTCGTTTATCTTTATTTTAAACTTTAATTTATATAGTCAGATTTCCGAAGATACTAAAACCGACTTATCTGTGTCAGAAAAAGTTGAGAATTTTGAAATTATTATTACAGTTAGGCATTTCGGCAGAAAATTTCATATTGTTACCGTAAATCAAGACAGCATTATTGTGGAAAGAAATGTAAATAATAAAAAGAAATATTTTAGAGAAAGCAGATTATTTATGAATGAAGAAAAAACAAACTATACTTCTTTCTTAGAACAATTTCCGATTGAAGAGTTTAAAGAAAGTTATTATAATAAAAATGTAAAAGACGGTACACAGTTAAATTTTTCGATTAAAATCAATTCAAAGCTAAAAGAAATCGGTATTGCGAATTATTACATTAAAGAGTTAGGAGAATTAGTTTTTGAAACAAATAAACTAATTCATGAGAAATATATGATTTGGTATTCAAAAGAAAACTGCCCGACTGAAATTGAAAAATAATACTTTATTCCACAAAAAAGATACCGCCGCCGTCATACAAAAAATCATCATGCAAACAGATTATCTCATAATCTAAATTTGTTACGAAATTTCGTAAGCCAACTCCGTCTTTATGTTTATCAATATTTCCGTTAAAAAAGATTTTATTCTCAAATACTCCGCAAGTACCACCTAAAAATCCGTTTTTATGGTCAATTATTTTTATATTTTCCGGAGAAAAGTAAAAGTTTTTCAAATTGTTATTGTCTAATACTTTTTTTATACCTAAATCTGAACTGATAAACACATTATTTTTCAAATGAATCATACTGCAACGTGTATATGCTTGCGGCAAATTAATATATTTTTTATCGGAATTATTTTCAAGAATTATTTTTTCAGTCATTCCTTTTTTATGCAGAAAGAAATTATCACCGGTTACACAGTTATATTTCACACTATTTTCAAAGGTTTCATCAATTTTACTTATCCCTGTTTTATAATTTACATTATGTTTTTTAAGAAAATTAATAAGTAGTTCAGGAGAGTTAGGTGCAATAATCAATTCATTTTTATATTGAAATATAAAAATATCAGGATGCCCTGAAATTGCATTATATGTTATTCCGTTTGTTTCAAAAAACAAGATGTCATCAACATATTTTTCCAAATTTGTTTTTGCTTCTTCAGAAGAACGTACATCAATAACAGCTAACATTTATTTCAAATTTTTGTAAAGAATCATTTACTTCAAATTTTACAACTTTATATTCTTTCAACAACTTATTTTTATTCTTAGATTTAAAACCTACGGCATAATTCAACTGTGTACTATTTACCTGAATTACAATGCTTTCTGAATTTATATCTTTTAGTCTTTTGTCTAAAATATCAGCCCAAATTTCGGTTAAAACCAGCTCTTTAAAAGACACATGATACGGTCCTGCAATTAATGATTTTTCATAAGTTAATTCCTCCGAAGGATGCAAACCGGTTCTAATGATTTTCACATTATTTTCATCAAATAATTTATACACAACTTTCGTTATTTCAACGGCTTCGCCAAGTTGTAAAACCTTGTATTTACCTGAATGATACATTTTTTCAAGAGCTGTTCCTTTTACGACCAATGTTGGATAAATGCGTGTATTCTCTGCTCCCAAGTTAATAATATCTTTTGTAGTTTGTAATGACTTTTCAATTGTATCGCCCGGTAAACCTATCATCATTTGCAAACCGAGTTTAAATCCGTAACTGTTTATTAATTCAGATGCGTTTTCAATATCATTGTATGTATGTCCCCTACCCGATTTTTGCAAAACATAATTGTCGGTTGATTGTGCACCAAGTTCAATGGTTTCAACCCCGTATTTTTTGAGTAAATCTAAAATTTCTGTATTTATATAATCGGGGCGGGTTGATAATCTTATTCCTGCAACTTGTTTTGTTTCAACAAATTTATAGGCTTCTTTTAAATAACTTTCTTGCAATTCAAAAGGAATTCCTGTAAAACTCCCGCCGAAAAAGGCAATATTAATATGATTTTTTTTCGGAATGGTTTGCAGATATTGATTTACAATATCCGGAACATCTTTAGCTTGCGGAATATTTTGAATACCGCTGATTTTCGTTTGGTCACAAAAAACACATTGATGCGGGCAAGCTAATTCGGGTATGAAGATGGGAATGTTGTTGTATTTTTTCATATTTAAACCTCAAACCAACTGTCAAAAGCCTCAGGAACTTTTCGCTTAACATCTTTATGGAAAAATTCGCCGACACTTTTGTCAAACTTATAATCTTTTTCCCATTTTTTAATATTTGTTACAATTTGTTTTATTGCATCTAAAATAAAGTCTAATTCGGCATCAGTCATTACCGGATGTAATGAGAGTCTTACCCAGCCCGGTTTTTCGGTTAAATCACCGGCATCAATCATTTTTGTAATTCTGTGAGATTCTTGTTTTGAAACATGCAATAAATAATGCCCGTATGTTCCTGCACATGAACAGCCGCCTCTTACTTGAACTCCGAATCTGTCGTTCAACAATTTTACTATTAAATTATGATGAATTTTTTCTGTATAAAAAGAAATAACACCAAGCCTTTCTCTCTGATTATCAGCCAAAATATTAATTTCAGGGATTTTATCAAATTCTTTATATGCTTTTTGTAAAAGTTCATGCTCTCTTTCAAGAATATTTTCAACTCCCATTTTTTCTTTTAATCTTAAAGTTAAAGCAACTCTCATTGTTTGCAGAAATGCAGGAGTTCCGCCGTCTTCTCTTTCTTCGATATTTTCAAGATATGCATATTCATTCCAACGGTTTGTCCACAGAACAGTACCTCCTCCGGGATTATCGGGTCTTTTATTTTTATAAAGCTTCTTATTAAAAATTAATACGCCTGCACTTCCGGGACCGCCGAGAGCTTTATGAGGCGAAAAGAAAATTGCATCTAAACTTTGCAGTTTATTTTCGGGATGCATATTCACATTTATATAAGGTGCGGAAGCTGCAAAATCGGCAAATGCAATTCCGTCGTATTTATGCATTATTTCGGCTAATTTATGATAATCGGGAATAATACCCGTTACATTTGAGCCGGCACTGAACGAACCTATTTTAACTTTTCGATTTTTATATTTTACAATTTCTTTTTCGAGTTCTCCGGGCAAATCAACTTCATCTTCGGGGAGCAAAACAACAACATCTGCAATAGTTTCGAGCCATGCCGTATGATTAGAGTGATGTTCCATATAAGTTACAAATACAACAGGAATTTCTTCTTCGGGGATGTCTTTAATTATATACTTTTCAGCTTGGTCGGGAATACTTAAACCGAGTATTCTCATTAATTTATTTGCTGCACCTGTCATACCCGAGCCTTCCGTAATTAAACAATCATCTTCACTTGCATTAACGTGATTTTTTATAATATTTTTTGCTTGTTTGTAGAGCATTGTCATTATAACACCTGTTTCAGATGCTTCTGAATGAGTATTGCCGACCATCGGAGCAATTCTTTTTTGCATAATTTCTTCAATCGGCTCATATAATCTTCCGCTGGCAATCCAATCGGCATAAATCATTTTTTTTGTACCGTAAGGTGTTTTAAATTCAGCATCAATACCGATTATATTTTTTCTGAATTGTGTAAAATATTGCTCTAAATTCATGTCGGAAAATTAAATTTAAATTTCGCTAAAATTAATAAATTTGGTTTTATCTGCTAACAGTTTAAATAAAAATCTTTTGTCAGTTCTTTATATTGTTCAGAATAATTATTTGTTATGCTGTTTCTTATTATTATCTCTTCCGTAATCATCTTGTTTTTAATTCTTGAAAGCTCAAAAATTATTCTGTTCGGTTTCTTTTTTTCATTGGGGAATATAATAATTTTTCTTTTGCAGAAGAGTTGCTTTTCAAAAGACAGTTGCATAAATTTTTTATGTTTCTCAAACGGTAATATTAATGCAAAAATTCCTTTATCAGACAGTAATATTGAAACAATTGAAATAAGTTCAGAATAAGATAATTCTTCTGTGTGCCTTGCCGTATTTCGAGATTTGTTTTCAGATTTAAATGAATTTTCAAAAAAAGGAGGATTTGTTATTATAAAATCAAACTTTTGAGTTGTTTGTCGTGCAAAATTTTGAGCTGAAATATGAAAAACCTTTATGTTTTTAATTTTATTGTTTAAAGCAACATTTTCAACACTTTGTTTGAAAGCACCTTCATTTATTTCAACTGCAACAATTTGAGCATCAGTTTTTTGTTCTGCCATAAAAGATAAGATGCCTGTTCCGGCACCTATATCTAAAACATTTTCGGGATTATTAAAATTAACGGTTGCTCCTAACAAAACACTGTCAACCCCGACTTTCATTGCTGTTTTGTCCTGATTAATTCGGAATTTTTTAAATTGAAACCAAGTGTTGGACATGAATACAAATTTGTGAGTTGTGAGTTACAGTTACTATTTTAAGATAATTTTAACTCACAACTCGTAGGTCAAATAATTTATATATTCTCCAAAACATCAGCCAATAAATCCCAAAATTTTTGAACCGTAGGAATATTCATTCTTTCATCGGGAGAGTGTGCTCCTTTTATAGTCGGTCCGAATGAAATCATATCTAAATAAGGGTATTTTTCAAGAAATAAACCACATTCCAAACCGGCATGAATGGCTTTTACGTCAGGTTTAACATTAAATAACTTTTTATAAGATGTTTCAGTAATTTTCATTATTTTAGAATCAGTATTCGGTTTCCAACCGGGGTATCCGTCACCTTGCGTTACTTTTGCTCCGGCTAATTTAAAAACAGATGCAACAGTTTGTGCCATATCATATTTTCCGCTTTCAACAGAACTTCTTTGGCTGGTTTCAATTCTTATGTAATTATCTTCAATAAATTTTACTGATGCTAAATTTGTAGAAGTTTCTACCAAACCGGGCATATCCGAACTCATGGCATATACACCGTGCCAACAAGCATAAAGCGAATGCATTAATCTTCTTTGAACTTTTTTAGAAATTACAAATTCAGGAAGTTCAACATTCTCAAGTGCTATTGACAGATTTTTTTCCGTTACGGAAAATTCATTTTTAATATTTTCAGAAAGTTCAAAAATCAGCTTTTTAAATTCGGCTTCATTTTTTTCTTTAACGGTAATTATTCCGAACGCTTCTCTTGCGATTGCATTTCTTAAATTTCCGCCGTTAAAATCAGCTAATCGAACATTAAATTTTTTAGATGCAGTTAAAATTAAACGATTAAGAATCTTATTGGCATTTCCTAATCCGCTGTCAATTTCATCTCCGGAATGCCCTCCGTTTAAGCCTGTTACAGATATTTTATAAGCAACAGATTCTTGCGGAACTAATTTTGTTGAATATTTAAATTCAGCAACAGTATCCATTCCGCCGGCACAACCGATAAATAACTCTCCTTCATCTTCCGAATCTAAATTAATCAATATTTTACCTTTCATAAATCCCGGTTGCAAACCGAAAGCTCCGGTCATTCCGGTTTCTTCGTCGGCTGTAAATAATGCTTCAATAGGTCCGTGTTTAATATCGTTTGATGCTAAAACAGCAAGTGTTGCGGCAATCCCTATACCATCATCACCACCAAGTGTTGTTCCTTTTGCTTTTACCCAATCTCCGTCAATATATGTTTGAATAGGGTCATTGTCAAAATCATGCACTGTATCGGCATTTTTTTCACAAACCATGTCTGAATGACTTTGTAGAATAACAGTTTCAGAGTTTTCTTTCCCCGGAGTTGCAGGTTTTCTGATTATTATATTATCAACTTCGTCTTTTTCTGCTTCCAAATTATGTTTCTTTGCAAAATCTAATAAGTATTGAATTATTTTTTCTTCTTTTTTTGAGGGTCTCGGTATTTTTGTTATTTCATCAAAATATTTCCAAATCTCCGTAGGTTTTAAATCTAATATTGTCATTTTTATTTACTTTTATAGTTTTGAGAATTAATTGAGTCAAAGGTATGTATTTTTTTCTTGTTTTTTTGAAATGCCCGGAAGAGATTGAACAGAAGAATTAATTTTATTAAACAAAAATGAATTCCGATCAATATAAAACCATAAAATCAAAATCAGAAGGCTTTTTTAAAGATCGAAGCAGCAAATTTTATGCACTTGCTTTTCCCGTTAAAACAGATGAAGAGATTAGAATAATCAGAGAATCGGTCAGAAAAGAATATCACGATGCACGACACCATGTTTATGCATACCGCTTAGGTTCGGACATGAAAATTTTCAGAGCAAGTGATGACGGAGAACCTTCAAATTCATCGGGGCCTCCTGTTTTAGGCAAAATAAAATCATACGAACTTACTGATATTCTGATAATTGTAGTTAGGTATTTCGGGGGAACAAAATTAGGTATTCCGGGATTAATAAACGCATACGGTTCGGCCGCCGAAGATGCAATTAATAATGCCAAAATAATTATAAAAACGATTACAAAAGAGCTGACAGTTAAATTTGAATATCCTCAAATGAATGATGTTATGCGAATAATAAAGGATAATAATTTGAATATTAAAGAACAAGATTTTCAATTGAGTTGCAAAATAGTACTGGAGATTCCGGAAAATGATTTTGTTAGAGTTTATAATTCATTTAAAAACAATCACAAACTTGATATTGCATATTAAAATTAATCAGAATACATTATACGAACAGTTCCTTTATATACTTCAGCGATATTCGGATTTGTTAAAATATAATAATAAGTCGTGCTTGCCAATTTTCGACCGAAAAAGTCTGTTCCGTCCCAATTATTATTGTATTTGTTAAAACGGTTGACTAATTGCCCCCAACGATTATAAATATCTAAATTCCAGATGCCTTCTTCAATTCCTTTAATAATAAACAATTCATTTATTCCGTCGTTTGTCGGAGTAAAAATATTCGGAATAAAAACATCACCGCAATAGCGGTAATATACATTAATGCTGTCAGACCACGAACCGCAAATATTTTCTGAATTTAGTTTATAAAAACCCGAATCGGTTACCTGAAAGAAATTTTCATCAGTTCCGTCTTGCCATAAAAAATTAACATCATTATTAAGATTCGGAGATAACAATAAAACTTCGCCGTCACAAAGAGTTGTATCATCAGGAAATTCAAATCTCGGAATTAATTTATGTGCCAGTTCAATAGAATCAATATTAAAGCAACCATCTTCATTTGTAACTTTTACGAAATAAGTTCCGGGGGAATAAGCAGTAAAATACGATTCATTTGATAAATCTTGCCATATATAAGTACAGAAAGGATGATATGCATTTAAAAAGTAACTTGAGTTTTCACAAAAACTCGTATCATTACCAAGATTGATTTCAGGAGCTTCTGAAAATACAACATTTATTGTATCAGAATTTTTGCATCCGGTATAAATATTCTCAATATCAACCCAATATTTTCCATTTTCAGAAATATCTAAATATGGTAAAATTGATAAATCACTCCAAAGATATGTTGCATGATAAGAATAGGCATTAAGACTATAATTACCTGTATAACAAAATATTGTATCATTTCCTAAATTTAACTCGGGTAAAGCAACAATTTTAATATTTTCTGAATACTCATTAGAAACATTGTTAAACCAAATCGTTAATGTAACCTTAAAGATTCCGGCGTTTGAAAATACATGAACAGGACTCAGCTCCGTGCTAAAATTTAAACTTCCTGACTCAATATCTCCGAAATCCCACTCAACAGAATCAATATTCGATAAATTTTCAATAAAAAATTGAGTTTCATCAAAAACACAAGTATTTTGGTATTTTAAATCGGGCTTTTTAAAATAAGATTGAATAAAATTAGGCAAACCTAAACGAGCCTTTCTGCCTTCCAAATAAACCGCATCTTGTTCAAAGCCGCAAACGGCAGGAAAGCTGTCAGGATAGTTTATCACACTTAAATAATTCGAAGTATCACTTGTGATGTATAATTTCCCGTTTTTTGCAAGCTGCAAAGCTCCTATATCAGAATTAAGTTCTGCAATTTCGGTAACTGAATTAATTATATCGGCAGGAGTTCCCGCATTCATGTCAGCTTGAAATAATTTTCTGTTACCCGTCATGTAAAGTTTTGAAGCATCAGGAGAAAATTCACAACCATAAGCAGAATAAACAGAAGGTATTGTAAACACGTTTGAGATTATTCCTGTTAAATTATTAAAATCAAAAACTTGATATTGCTTTGCAAGAAGAACAGCAACTACAATTTTTTGAGAATTTGGAGAAATCTTCATATACCCTATTGAGTTTAATTCGTGGTTATAAAAAAGACCAATTGAACTTATTACGGGAGTATTTGAAACACCGTTTTCACTTATCAACCAAGCATAAAACTTATCATTATTCCATTCATGTGCAATTAACCATATATCTTTTCCGTTTTGATGATATATTGCAGTATTTTTCTCCAAAACGGAATCAAGCAACAATATATTTTTCGCTGTAATTTTGCCTAATCCTGAGTTTTCAGTCATATCGGCAATTGAATATTTTAATCCGTCAGTATTATATTTTGAATTCTTATTATTTAAAAAATCATCAAAAGTAAATATATAATATAAGTTGTCATTTCCGGGTTGAGGAATTATAATTGCAGATTGTGTTGAAGATGTATCTCCCGTAAGACCTTCTCCGTTTTCCATAATTTGATGTTCTTTATTCCAAACTGTCATTCCGTTTGTGTAAAAAAGCAAATTCCCCGCAGAATCTGATGCAACCGCACAACCTTCATAATTTTTTAATTGTCCGTTTATTAACGGTTCCGGTTTTCCTGAACTGAAATCTAAACCGGCATAATTTCCGAAATACCAATAATCTGATTCATGTTGACTGAATGAGATAAAATTTAAAACTAATAAACTTGATATTATTATATATATTTTCAGCACAAAAAATTATGTTTTTCATATTTATGACTTTAAAATTAAAGTATAAGTTGCAATATCCAAAAGATTTTTAAATATAACATATTAAAGCTGTTTCAATGTTTGTAACACAACAAAAAGTTATTAATTTTGTTATGTTAATAAACTAAAAAATCTATTCCCATGAAAAAGCTATTAATTATCATTTCAATATCAGCATTTTCAATAACTTCATTCTCACAAGATAAAAAGATTCTAAAAATAGAATCGTATTTTAATCAAGCCGAATACAACAAATGTATCTCAAAATCAAATGATTATATTTCTAAAAATGACAAACAGCCTGCTCCGTATTTTTATCTTGCAATGTCGGAATACGAAATTTACAAAAAGCAATCTGATATTAAAACTTTTAAATCAATTGTAAAAAATTTATATAAAGGACTAAAAAAAGACAAAGACTTAAAATATAAAAAGCTTTTTGAAACTGAGCTTAATGATATTCACACAATTTTAAAAACAAATGCCTATAATTATTATGAAGCAAATAAAAATCAATCAAGATTTTACTATGATTATCTTGCAAAAATATATAATGACACACTTGAACAATATAATGAAGTTGTATTAAATATTGAACCGAGACCCGATGCAAAAATAATAGAACTTATAAAAAAAGGTGAACTGAATCAAACTGATGAAAACGGATTAAAACAAGGAAAATGGAAGAAAGTATATTCCAACGGTGTTACTGCTTATGAAGTATTCTTTAAAGATAATAAACCTACCGGAGAATTAAAACGTTACCATGAAAACGGAACACTGTCTTCACTACTTGATTATGATGACGAAGGTAAATTTGCCCATGCAAATTTTTATAATGAAAAAGGGAAAAAGATTTCGGAAGGTACTTATAAAGGCAAGCAAAAAGTTGGGAAATGGATTTATTTTAAAGAAGACACAAAAATAAAAGAAGAAGAATATAAAGACGGAAAGTTACACGGTTTTCAGATAACTTATTTTGACAACGGTCAAATATACGATAAAAAGAAATTTGTTAACGGAATCCAAATAGGTGTTTGGGAGAAATACCATAAAAACGGAAAACCAAGCTTAAAAGCTTTTTTGGTAAACGGTTTAATGGACGGACCTGTATTAAGATATTATCCTTCGGGCTTAATTGAAGTAAAAGGACAATATAAAAATGACCTGAAAGAAGGAAAATGGACTTTTTACAGTGAAGATGGCGAAACTGATATAATTGAATATAAAAAAGGAGTTGATATAAACGAAGCAGAAGTTGAAAAAAAGGAATCGGAAGAATACAAAAAAAATATTGAAAAAGGGAAAAATCTGTTAGACCCTGCAAATTTTAAAGATAACCCCGAAGATTACCCGTTTAAATAAACTTTCTTACAGTTAAAACTAAACCATGAAACCATTCAAATTTATTCTCACAGCACTATTTTTTATTACAATATCATCCTGTAATTCAACCTTTTACACAGTCAGCACAAATACTGACCATATTAATAATGCAGGAATTATTTATGCATTACCGAAAACCAAATTAAATATCAATATTGAAATAACAGAAATTTATAAACAAAAAGGACCGTTTTCAGATTACACATATTTATACTTTAATACAAAAAATGCAATAAAGAAAAATGAAGTTAAGTATAAAATATCCGGCATTTCTGTTGAAACTATTCCCGTTTTAGATTCTTCAAATATTTATTGCATAAATACGAAAAAAAACAATACTCCTAATTTGGTAAATTTAACTCCCGAAGGATTTATTGCAGGAATTAACCTTAATGATTACAGAGCAGAAAAAATACAAATTGAACAAAAAAATGTCTCAGAATTAACTCAAAAAAATAAAATTTTAGATTATGCAGATTTTTCTTTAAAATCAATTCAAGAAACAAAATTTGATACAATTTATAAAGAAGTAATTAAAGACTCAGTTTTAGTAAGAATCCCCATAATTAAAAAGAAAAAAGTTTTTAAATCCGTTGAAAAACAAGCAAAAGAAATTGCCGAAGTTCTATTTTTATTAAGAGATGACCGAAATGCCTTACTTACAGGCGAAAACGACGGAAATAACTTCCCCGACGGAAATGCCCTAAAAACAATGCTTATCGAATTAAGCAATTTAGAAAAGCAATATATGAGTTTGTTTACAGGACAAGAAGTTAAAATAAAGAAAAACTATAACCTTAGTATTATTCCCGAAAAAAGCAAAACAGACAGTTTATTATTCCTTTTCAGTTTTTCTAAAAATACCGGAATTTCATTTAATAACAGTCAAATATCAAAAAATAATATCTATTTAAAGTTAAATAAAAATGATAAGCTGAAATTTACAAAAGAATATACAGACCTCAATAATAAAAAAAATAAAAATGCTCCAAAAGGCTTAAAGGGGCTTATATACATAATTCCTGCAGATATAAGTTCGGAAGTAATATATAACAATACAGTAATTCTTGAAAAACTTATTAAAATTTCACAATTAGGGACATTAAATCTTATTCCTTCAAAAATTTTACAAGAAAATATCAGTATTGAGTTTTACCCTCAATACGGCTCTTTAAAAAGAATTTCAAAAATAAAATCCGAATAATGCAACCAAGAAGCGATTATACTATCAGTTATAATTCAATCCTTAAATATCTTTTATGAAACTTAAATATTTATTATTTGCAATTGTTTTATTTTCCGGAATTCAATTATTTGCTCAACAAAACTATTCTAAAGTCAGAATTTATACTGACATACAAGGAATAAACAAAATTCAAAAATTAGGAATTGATTTAGAAAGCCTGAAAGGTAAGCCGGAAAAATTCATAGAACTTGAAATATCTGAAAACGAAATAAAAAAAATATCTGAAAACGGATTTAAATACGACATAATAATCAAAGATATGTCAAAATTCTACCGAGAAAGATATTCACAATCTGTCATCAAAAACAATAATTCATTAAAAGGTGTTAATTATGTTACCCCTATAAACTTTAATTATGGTTCTATGGGAGGTTTTTTAACACTTGATGAAGTTTATGCCGAACTGGATGAAATGACAAATTTATACCCAAACTTAATTTCTGCAAAATATACAATCGGGAATACACAAACAAATGAAGGAAGAAATATATATGCAATAAAAATTTCCGACAACCCGAATGTTAACGAAAGTGAACCGGAAGTTCTTTATACATCATTAACACATGCAAGAGAACCCGCAGCAATGCAAGCATTAATTTGGTATATGTGGTATTTTCTTGAAAATTACGGAACAAATGACGAAATAACTTATTTAGTCGATAATCTAGAATTATATTTTATTCCTGTGGTTAATCCTGACGGTTATGAATACAATTATTCAACCGACCCCAACGGAGGAGGAATGTGGCGAAAAAATAAAAGAGATAATAACGGAGGAGGGTTTAGTGAATATTATGACGGAGTTGATTTAAATAGAAACTACGGTTTTAAATGGGGATATGATGATATAGGATCTTCTCCTGACCAAACAAGTTCAACTTACAGAGGAGCATCTGCTTTCTCAGAACCCGAAACACAAATAATAAGAGATTTTACTAACCAACATGAATTTCTTTTAGCACATAACCATCACACATACAGCGAATTAATTATTATCCCTTACGGCTATGAAGAAATTCATTCCCCTGATGATAATTTTTTAAGAACTTCGGCATATCTTATGGCTTCCGAAAACGAATATACCGTAGGACAAGGATGGGAAATTCTTTATACAGTTAACGGTGACGCAGATGATTGGATGTACGGAGAACAAACTTCAAAGCCCAAAATTATGGCTTATACGCAAGAAACCGGACAAAGTTTTTGGCCTTCGCAAAGTCAAATTATTCCTTTATGCGAAGAAAGCTATTTATCAAATTTATATTTAGCTCGTTTTGCTACACCTTATGCAGAACTTTCGGATAATTCTCCGAATTATGTTTCGAGAACGGGATATTTAAAATATAATATTAAAAGAATGGGATTATCGGGTAACGGAAATTATACCGTAACAATTACACCAGACAATGCTGTTTTTTCATCATTAGGAAATACCCAAAATATAGTTTTAGCAGAAACTTTAAACGAAAAATCAGATTCAATTTCATATGTTTTAAGTAATAACATTCAATACGGTGATGAATTTTCATATACGGTAACCGTAAGCCAAGGGTCGTATTCATTAAGTAAAACTTTTACAAAATCATATTACGAAACGGAGATTATTATTAAAGACGAAGGAGATGATTTAAATAATTGGACTACATCAGGATGGTCGGTAACTTCGGAGAATTATCATTCTGCAAGCAATTCAATTACCGATTCGGAAGGCGGAAATTATACAAATAATGTAAGCAGTGCAATAACACTTACAAATGAAATTGATTTAACCGGAATTGAAAATCCTCATTTAACATTTTGGGCAAAATGGAATATTGAAAGTGATTGGGATTATGTTCAATTCTCTATTTCAACAAACAACGGTTCAACATGGACACCCGTTACAACTAACAATACAAACCCGGGGGAAGGTTCTTTTCAACCTTCGGGAGAACCTGTTTATGACGGTGCAAGTGTATGGGTGCAAGAAATGCTTGATTTAAGTTCTTATGTAAATCAATCAGTAAAATTCAGATTTGAATTGCACAGTGACGTTTCCGTAACGGATGACGGTTTTTATTTTGATGACTTTACTGTTTCATCAACATTAACATCTCCTTTGTCTGCATCAATAACAGTTGAAGCAGGTTGCGGAGCAAATTCGGGAACTGCGACAATTTATTCGACAATGACAGGTACTCAAACTTTTTATTTAAAAGATGATGCAGGAAACCCTGTTAATAACCGGACAGGAGATGCAAGCTCTCATCAATTTACCGGATTAAGCAACAGAATTTACAGAGGGCAAGTTGAAAAGGGCGTTGATATTTCTACTTTATCAAATCCGGCAGAATTAATTAATGTAACGGAAGTTTCCGTTGCCCCTTCTTACGTTAATGCAAGTGAAACTTCCGCCTGCCTGTCTGCCGGAACAACACTTTCATATTCAGGTGGTTCGGGCAGCATATTTAATTGGTATGCCGGTTCTTGCGGTAATATTTTAACAGGAAACGGGAACAACTTAGTAGTATATCCGACATCAGAAACTACTTATTACGGTCGCTGGGAAAATGCTTGCGGAAATTCTTCCTGCGAACAAGTAACCGTAAGTATTTTACCCGAAACAAATATTATTTCACAACCGCAAGATGTAAATACTGTAACAGGAAGCAATGTTTCATTCTATGTTACGGCAGAAGGCAATAATATAACTTATCAATGGCAAAAAAACAGTTCAAATATTTCAGGAGCAACAAGTGCAACCTATACAATAAATAATGCTCAAGTTTCGGATGCAGGAGATTATAATGTTACAATAAACGGAGATTGCGGAAGTGTAACTTCTGAAATTGCAACATTAAGCATAGCTTCTTCTGTTAAAAATATACAAGAAAATTTATTTACTATTTTTCCGAATCCTTCAAAAGGCAATTTTAATATTCATTTTTCAGAAATAAGTAAAAATGTAGCGGTTGAAATTACTGATATTTCAGGAAAAACTATTTCAAACTCATTTTATAAAGAAGTTAATCAATCCGGTATTAGAATTAATGACTTATCGGAAGGATTTTATTTTATAAACATTACAATTGATAATTTAAGGTATTCAAAAAAGCTGATTATAAATTAAATGAAAAAGTAAATAATAAAAATATCGATTTGTTTCGGTCTTTTTTATTATATTTTATCTTTTAACCTCCAATATTTCCATATTCAAGAAATCTCGACCTCTGATATCAAATCGAATTGCCGTTCTTACTTTGTGCATACCGGATTTGCCGTATGCCCCCGGATTTATGTGCAAACAATTTAATTTATCGTCAAAAACTACTTTTAGAATATGTGAATGTCCTGAAATAAATAATCTCGGCGGATTTCTGAAAATTTCCGGTTTTACTTTTCTGTCATATCTTCCCGGATAACCGCCGATATGTGTAATCCAAACATCGGCTTCTTCAATCCTGAATCGGTTGTGTTCCGGATAATGAATTCGAATATCTTGCCCGTCAATATTTCCGTAAACAGCTCTTACAGTTTTTATCTCTTCCAAACGTTTAATCACTGACTCATAATCGCCGGAATCTCCTGCATGCCAAATTTCATCAACATCTTTAAAAAAATCAAGCAATTTATCATCAATATATCCGTGAGTGTCGGAAAGTAAGCCGATTTTTGTCATTTAGTTTTATTTTAATCAAATATAATAATTATTCTTTGTAAATATATCAATCTAATATTCGTAATGTAAAATAGTATAAGTTCCTGAAATAAATTCAGGATAAGTAATCTTGTTTTTTTATTTACTCGTTTCCCTCGATATACACTCATCAGATGACTCCAAGCAATCCGGTAAGTGCCGACCGGGTTTTAATAAAATGAATTTTGCAATAAAAAATCTTGCAAATGTAAATGTTTAATCCCTTTATAATCTCCTATTGTAAAAGTATCAAGCGATACAACTATTTTTGTGTAATTATCTTTAATGCGAAGTAAATTACCAAATTCTCTTTCTTTTATTTTTTTATCCGGAATAAGATAAGTAACTTGTATATAAATAGTTTTGCCTGATTTTTCTGCAACAAAGTCAATTTCAAGATTTTTTAATAAGCCTACACTTACCGTATAACCTAATTGTTTCAAATGTGAAAAAACAACATTTTCCAAAACATCAGGAACTGAAAAATGTGATAATCCGAGTAAAGCATTTCGTAAGCCCCAATCTTCAAAAAAGTACTTATTATTTATCTCAAAAATTTTCTTGCTTTGAATATCAAGTCTTTTTAGTTTGTAAATTAAAAAGGCGTTTTGCAAATAAGCTAAATAATTAATTACAACTCGGGTAGAAATATCTGTTTTTTGAGATTTTAAATATTCGCTTATTTTTTTTGCAGTAATTAAATTTCCTGTATTTGAGGCAATAAAACGAATTAAGTTATCAAAAAAATCTACATTTCGTATTTTATATCTGTAAAGAATATCTTTATATATAATTGTTGAAACAATATTTTTTAAATAATCGAAAATAACTTCATCTTTTTTTTGCAAATTTTTGATAAAAGGTAAACCGCCCCATTTCAAGTATTTTTGTAATGATGTATTATCTGTTTTTAAGTTATGAAATTCTAAAAACTCCGAATAAGACAATGTGTTTACTTGAATTTGAATAAATCGTCCGCTAAGCAATGTTGCCAAATCACCGGAAAGCATTTCGGCATTACTGCCTGTGCAATAAATATCTGCAATATTTTTATTTTGAAAATGCCTTAATGCTTTTTCAAATTCTTGTATTTCTTGCAGTTCATCAATAAAAAGATAATTGGGTTTGTTTTTATCAAGCTCTTCTTCTGTATATTTTATTAAAGAATGATAATCTGAAATAAAATCAAAATCGTATTGCTCCTTATCAATAAAAATAATATTTGCATCCGGTTTAACAGACTGAATATATTGTACAGTCATTTTTAAAACATAAGACTTGCCTACACGCCGTTGACCGGTAAAAATTTTTATGATATTTTTATCAATATACGGTTTTACTTGCTCTAAATATGTATTTCTGAATATTATTTCTTTACTCATATGTAAATATTTGCTGCAAATATAGCAATTGTTTACTTATAGGTAAATAAAATTTGTGTTTTTTACTATATTTAAAACTGTCTATAACAATATTTCTGTATCTTTTTTTGTAAATATGTCAATCTGATATTCGTATCCGAAGTCATCGTATCAATGTATCAGCAGACATACTGTCAGGTTAAAACCTGTTTTAATTAAATTGAAATAGTGATACGATGACTGTTAACTACACCGTGACTGTCATGTCAAGCCGATATACTACTTGTAATGTTAAATAGTATAACTTGTCTTGTTCTTTTATTTACTCGCTATCGCTCATGAAAATAGTTGATAAGCTGTTGACATTAACTTTTCTTAATCATTTTAATTTCTCTCTGTTTAAAAAAAATGCTGTTGCATTTTAGCAGATAAAATCTACTGTTATTGTTCGACGAAGTTACGCTATCGCTAAACTTCGCCGAGCGGAGTTTTTAATAAAACAGTAACCCTTAAAAAAAAGTTTTCAAATTCTGCACCTCAAAGGCACGGTAGTAAAATAATTTTTTCATATTATAAATTTTGCTATTTTTGTAATAATCTATTCAATTAAAATTTTATAGGCATGAAAAGTTCAGGACTATTTTTATTAACCGTCTTATTAAGGTTATTCTCCGTAAATTATGGAGGAAGCAGCAGTTCATCAGCTTATATGAAATTAACCGAATTGAATTTTGCCGATAAAGGGATTCCTGTTACGGTTCGAGCTTCTGAAGGTGCCGAAATTAAAAACGGTATGTTTATGAGAGTGTTCGGAGGCATTACAGAAAAAACCTACACCATCACCGCTGAAGATTTTCAGAATCTAGAGGGAGATCCACCCGATAGTGTCTGGGGATTTTCACTCACGGATATCGAAGCAGCAGGTGGGGGAAAGGCTTTTTTTGAAATGCACAAAGATGAAATCCAAGCCTATGCTGATGCTAATGGAATTAAATACAATGGAAATCCAAAGTTTCTTTTGATAAAATTTAATAGTGAATTTAAAATTGTAAAATCTAAAAAAGAAATCGCAAACATAGATAAAAATATTGAAAACATAGATAAAAATATTGAAAATGATAAAAAAGAAATCGCAAACATAGATAAAAATATTGAAAACATAGATAAAAATATTGAAAACATAGATAAAAATATTGAAAACATAGATAAAAATATTGAAAACATAGATAAAAATATTGAAAACATAGATAAAAATATTGAAGATATGAATAATTCTATGGTGCAAAACTTAAAAAATAAAAAGGAAAAACCACCAAAAGAGTAAGTACTGAGTTGCTTTTGGTACATATTTCTGGTAGAATTTAGAGATGGCTCCTATAGATAGTTCTTCTATGTCAAAAAATGCAGAAACAGTGAAAGCTATTTCTGAGGAAGAAGTGAAACTAAATACGGATATAAATGCTGCGAGCGAAGAAATCGAAGCAGTTTTTCCACCCGCCGGCACTCGTTTGCAACGAGTGCCTTTTCGCCTGTTATTATCATATATCTATTTTTACTGATTAATTACAAGTTATTTGTTGTGCCGATTCTAAAACAATATCAATCATACTATCTAAATCTGCATAATTTCGAGCTGAACTGAATAAATAATCTTACGGATATTCTACAATCAATTCTTTAACCGGATTTTGATGATTAGGTCTGTCTTTATCTGTTATTTTATATTTGTCTGACACTGTTTGTTATTTTATTTTTTGTTTGCTCTGTTGTACTCGTTGCAAACGAGTGCCGGCAGGTATTTCTTAGTTATTTCCCTGAAAATTTCTTAATAATTTGATAAGCTTCCAAAATCTCCTGAAATTTATCTTCCGCTTTTTGTATAATTTCGTCACTTTGCCCGTAAAATTTATCGGGATGGTATTTCTTTGCCAGAGTTCGGTACACTTTTTTTAGTTGAGATTTTGTAACGGAAGGAGTAACACCCAGAATTTTATATGCTTTATAGGGCAGAAAAGATTTTGAAAATGATTTTGCTTGTTTTCTTCGGTTTTGTTCTTCGATTATTTTTCGTTCTTCTTTTAAGCCTTGTTTTATATATGCATTTTTAATGAAATTATAGGTTTTTTTATGAACTAAGAGTCTTATTCTTACTTTTTCAATAAAATTTTCTTCATTTATTGTTAAAATTGTATCATTTGCAGATAAATCTAATAAAACGGACAACACAAAATATTTTACTTCAGACTTCTTTGTTGCTAATCTGTCACAAGCTTTATTGACATCTGTTTCTGTTAAAATAATTTTTTTGAATAGCTTCTCAATTTTATCTTTTTTATAAACTTTAGATATTTTCAATATATTTTGTTTTATTATGTTAGTTTCAATTTGAGAATATTTTAAAAAAGCAATTATTATTTTTATTATCTCAATTTCTGTTTTTTTTATTTTTAGGAGGGATGTTTTTATTATTATTGTTGTAAATGTTAGTATAATTGTAAGAATTAAGAAAGTAAACATGGCATTTTTGTCCCCTGTCTCAATAGTTAATATAATAATAATTAAAAACAAAATTATAATTGAAATTAAGCAACCGATGCCGACTCCCTTCCTTGCTTTAAATTCATCATTAATACTATTTAAATAATTTCCCATTTAAAACAGTTTTTTGTAGATGTTCTCATCATTTATATTCAACAGAATATTTTTGTCATCAACTTTAAGACGGTATATCAAAAATCTTTTTAAATATTCTTTTAAATTAGAATGAATATTCTTTTCTGAGCTTAATTGCTTGATAATATTTTTATTAATCATAATCGGATGCCCGCCTTTTTCCTTATATGCCGGAACAATATATTCTGCTTCATTTCTTTTTTCATAAAGAACAGTTAAAAGTTCTTGATTAACAAACGGATTGTCACTGTTTTGGATAAAGCAACAAAAGCAACAGTTGTTTTTTTTTAAAGCTTTTAATCCTGTTTGTAATGAAAAAAATCTTTCACGTTCAGGAAACTTGTTAAGAACAAACTTTACGATATCAGGAAAGTTTAAATTAAGTGTATTTTTTATATTAATTCCGTCCGGATTCATTACAACAATAATTTCCTCACATCCGAAAGTAAGGTATTCTCCGACAATTTTTTCAAGAAAAGTTCTATTTTTTTCAAATAATAATGAAAACTTTGCTTGTTTCATTCTGCTTGAAAAACCGGCTGAAAGAATAACAACAGAAGTGTTATTTTTTTTAATCATAATACAAAAATATAAAATGTGGGTATTTATTGCTATAATTAATAAAAAATGATACTTAATTTTGCTTATTATTTTATAGATTTGTCCTTTCTAAAAAAAAGACTATGAAAATTTTAATTAAAAGAATTCCGACTATATTATTAGTAGCAGCAGTAATTTTTTCTTTGAACAGTTGCTGTGAAAATAATGATGAAAATTTACAGACACTTGTTGATACTGTTAAAAAGGAAGAAACAGTTAAAAAGACTCGTGAAGAATTAATCGTAAATCGAGACACAATGTTAATTGCAAATACTGACAGTATTACCGAATTTGAGAATAAACATACACCTGAGATTACCTTTAGTGAGATTGATGAAAAAGGATATGCAAAGATTTATGTTTCAGTAGGTTCAAACGGAATAGTTCATCCTTCCGTAAATGAGCATTGGATTGATTTTATCACTTTATTGATAAACGACAAAGAAATTAAACGCATTGAAAATGAGAATAGTGAAGGAAGCAATAAACATGAGTTTTTTATTCCTTTGAAAGAAAATGATATTATAACAGTTATAATAGGTTGTAACTTACACGGTATCTGGAAAAATAGTGTTCAAGTTGAATAAATAATCCGGAATAAATTAAAATTACACTTTCATCCGAAAGTTTTTCAAAATTAGTTAAATTTATCTTGTAAGCCCAATAAAACAGGTTAGATTCTTTTGTTTTTAAAGAAAATAAGTCTGTCTGAAAATGGATTTTCTTCTGTGGCTTGCCTCTTACTCTTTTGACCTCTTGGCTGATATGGTTACATACATAGTCTAATGTCAGATAAAATGATAAACATATTCTGATTTTTTCTGCAAAATTTGAAAAACCTTTGCTTTGTTTTGCTATTGTTCTTATTATTAATTGCAATAACAGATATGTTATTAAGGCTGTGTAAATCTGCAATTGTTCTTGCATTCCGGTCTAAGTTATTGCATATTATACTGATAACCTTATTCTCATCTTCTTTGTAAACTTTTACAAGACGTAATTTATGTTTATATAATGCCTGTCTTTTTAGCTTTATCGGATGTTAATATTATTATCTCATCTTTTAAAATATCTTGGTCTGTCTTATCCGGTAAATCCAATTCTTCAACAGTTTCGTATAATGTATTAATCTTTATTCTTGTTACAAAATGATTATCTGTTTTATTCTTAAAAGCATTAATGAAAAATCCAAGGCAGTACTAAAGGGCACTCCTAAAAACTCAAAAAGCATTGTTATCTTGCTTATTATTAGTATCTTTAGGGCTTGAAAACAATATTTTTTATGAAAAGATTTAAACGTTGCAAAAATTACGGATTTTTTGACCAAGATATACGCTTATCAAAACTGTCTCAACTTGGAGACCCATTAGAGAGGCTTAATAAAGGTGTTGGTTTTGAAATGTTTAGGGTATTGTGCTTGAAGAAAATCTCACAAGATTATCTGAAGGCAACGGAGGTCGTCCTCCATATGATTATGTATTTGATGTTCAAAATTTATAATACTTCAACGTTATTACAATTTGTCTGATGAGCAAGTAGAATATCAAATAAATGACAGGATGAGTTTTATGCGTTTTTTAGATTTGACAATTGCTGATGATGTTCCCGACAGTCGTACTGTTTGGAATTTTAGAGAACAGTTGACTGATTTAGAGCTAATTGAACCTTTGTTTAATTTGTTTTTAAATGAATTGGAGACACTCGGGATTAGTTGTTAATGAAGGTAAAATAATAGATGCAAGTTTTGTTGAAGTTCCTCGTCAACGTAACAACAGGGATGATAATAAGAAAATAAAAAACAACGAAATACCGGAAGATTGGAAAAATAAGCCTCGAAAATTATCGCAAAAAGATAATGATGTAAACTAAAAAAACAGCCCCTAAAAAATACTATTCAAAAAATAAGTAGTTTTTAGCGGAAGTTCACCAAAAATATCAAGACAAAACAGCCCTATAAGTTGTGATTTTCAACAACTTATGGCTGTTTTGTCATATTTTTTTTCTTTCCTACATTATTCTATTTTTATTTTTAAAATTTCTATAATTTTTTTTTGACATTCTAATAAGTTATCCGGAATAGTATTGAGGGTTTTCCCTTGATGAATATATTGCAGATAATTTATTTTATCAAGACTTTCAATGATGTATTTTCGACTGTAATTTAGTTCAGCCAAAGCATCTGTGAGATATTTTATAATCATATATGCAAGCATTGCCA